>CAYUVM010000625.1:0-3227 GCA_964447935.1 uncultured Cytophagia bacterium
GGAACAAGCCGTCGCGGCTTTGTTGGACTTGTCAAAAACAAAACTTTCCGAGGATGAATTGGATCGACTCTCGCAGATGATCACACAGGCAATACAAGAAGGGAGATAGTCATGCGTTCACTATTCGACGTGTTGGGGATGTCAGATCAGACGCCATTGGTGGCCGTACTTTTTGACGCGGCCTTGAAAGGGGCGATTTTATTGGCGGCGACAATGCTTTGCAGTTTGTTATTGCGCCGTGCGGCGGCGGCGACGCGGCATCTTATTTGGAGCCTGGCGTTGATTGGTATGTTAGCGCTGCCGTTTCTCTCATTTATTATCCCACAATGGAACGTGCCGGTGGTACCACAAATTTTGCCGTCTTCGGAAAGTTTACAACGCTTGCCGGCGCCAGAGTTTCGTCTGCCGAAATCAAAACCACAGAAGATTTATCAGGTCGAAAGCCGTGAGGACAAAACGTGGACGGTTTCCACGAATTATGCCACTTCGGCGCCAACGCCACAGCCCGATTCTAAGTGGAATAATGTTTTGCCCGCATGGTCATGGGGAACATGGATTTTTGCGGTCTGGCTTGTTGGGATGTTGGCCGTAGCGACGCGCTGGCTGTTGGGTTGGGTGAGTGTTAAATTACTGTCGCGGCGCGCTGAAGAAATTTTTGATGACGCCTGGTATGAGCTTTCCGAAAGTTTGAGCGCGGAACTGAACTTAAAAAAACCGGTGAAATTACTTCGCGCTGAAAACGCGATGGCGCCGATGACTTGGGGCCTGCTCAAGCCGGTGATCCTGTTGCCGCCCGACGCCGACGCTTGGTCAACCGAACGCCGCCGCGTGGTGTTGCTCCATGAATTGGCGCATGTGAAACGCGGCGATTTACTCTCTCAATTTTTGGCGCAAATAGCCTGCGCGCTTTACTGGTTTAATCCGCTGGCTTGGATTGCGGCGCGACAACTGCGCCTGGAGCGCGAACAAGCCTGCGATGACGCGGTGTTGAACAGCGGGGCCAAAGCTTCGGATTATGCCAATCATATTTTGGAAATTTTGCGCGCGCTGCGCTTTGCAAAATATTCGCCTTCAGCGGCGGTGGCGATGGCGCAATGTTCGCAAATTGAAAGCCGTTTGCGCGCGATTCTCAATCCGAATTTGCGGCGGCGCGCGCTCACGCCCACCGGCGAACTTTTTCTTGGCGCGGTGGTGGCGTGCATCGTGTTGCCACTGGCGGCGATCAGCCCTTGGATCAACTTTGAAAAGACTCCGGCGAAGCCGCTCGAGCAAATGGCTTTGACTAATGAAAAATTTCAGTATGGTGATTCCAAATTTAGTTTCGGGCTTTCCTCTGGGAACGCAGTCAATGATCCCATGGTGATTTCGCCGTGGCCGACCGATCATGAAATGGTCGCGGGAACGGCCTCATCCTCGGCGGAAGATTGCGACGAGAATAAAAATGATTCCGGCGTCGGGCTGCGGCTCGAGCGGCTCGTGCAGGATGGCGCCAATCGCGTCGGTGACAATTTGGTGAGTGCATTGCACGCGCTCGGCTTAGAGACGCTGCCGGGTGAGCACTTCGTCGGTAAAACCGCCGAGAAACTGGGCAATGTTCTCGCGGCAAAATTACGCGATTCCGGTTATGACGAATGGAAAATTAATGACATCGTCAGCCGGATCAGCGGCGGCGTGGATGATGAGTATGTGCAAGACGTCAAAAAAGCCGGGTACGCGCAATTGTCGATTGAACAACTCCTGCAAATGCGCATTCATGGCATTGATGCCGAATACATCAAAGCCATGAAAGCTGCGGGATTCGACCATCTCGATATTGATGAATTGATTCAAATGCGCATTCATGGCGTCGATGCCGACTATGCCCGTGAAATGAAAGCGGCGTATGGCGATCTTTCCCTCGAGGAGTTGTTGCAACTTCGCATTCAAGGCGTCGATGCAGATTATGCAAAAGAAATGAAAGCTGCGGGTTTTGGTGATCTCGGCGTCAATGAGTTGCTGCAGATGCGTATTCATGGCGTCGACGCCGATTATGCGAAAGCGATGCAGGCTGCCGGTTTTGACGGGCTTTCGACGGAAGAACTGCTGCAGATGCGTATTCAAGGTGTAGACACCGAGTACGCTAAAGAAATGAAAGCGGCGTATGGTGAGTTGTCGCTCAACGAGTTGTTGCAGTTGCGTATTCAAGGCGTGGATACCGACTACGCCAAGGAAATGAAGGCGGCGGGTTATGCCGATCTCTCCATTGACCAATTGCTGCAAACGCGCATTCAGGGCGTTGATGCCGATTATGCGAATGAGATGAAAGCGGCGTTTGGCAATCTTTCGATTAACGAGTTGTTGCAGTTGCGCATTCAGGGCGTGGACGCTGATTACGCGCGTGAAATGAAAGGCGCGGGCTTTGGCGAGCTTTCGATTGATGAACTGCTGCAACTGCGTATTCAAGGCGTCGATGCAGACTATGCGAAGGAAATGAAAGCCGCCGGTTTTGGCGATCTCGACGTAAATGAATTGCTGCAGATGCGCATTCAAGGCGTTGATGCGGATTATGTAAAAGAAATGAAAGCTGCCGGTTTTGATGAATTAACCTCAGACGAGTTGCTGCAAATGCGCATTCAGGGCGTTGACGCCGATTTTGTGAAGGAATTGAAAGCAGCCGGCCTAAAAAATTTAACGCCGAAAAAAGCGATTCAAATGCGGATTCACGGCTTTGATGCAAGCTTTTTTAAAGAGTAGCTTGACAACAATTCACAAAGTTATTTGGGCAAGAGTATTCTCCACTATTTTGCCACAATCATCTAACGGCGCGTTTTGTAGAAGGTGAGCTGATGAAAAATATTTTTATTGTTTTGCTGCTATTCGCGGGAATGGTTTCTCCGGTGGTGGCGCAGGATGCCGTTGAAGGCCGGTGGAAAGGGGAAATCGGATTTTCCAAAATTCACCTGCGCTTCAAATCTTCCCTGCGCTCCGAGCGCGGACATTGGGATATGAGCTGGAGCGATGATTTTCTGCTCAAGGAATTTAACGGCTTGGAACAAGCCCGGGACCGCGCCGGGATGGCAGCGTTCACGCTGTTGCGTGAGGCCGGCACCTTTACCTTCAAAGGCGAAATCCAAAATGATAAAGGAGCCGGTGATTTTAAATTTGAAATCAACCCCAAGTTTGTCAATGATTTGAAAAAGTTGGGTTATCATAAGCTCGCCACCGATCAAGTTTTCACTCTGGCTATG
>CAYUVM010000626.1:0-3226 GCA_964447935.1 uncultured Cytophagia bacterium
TTTTAAAATATATTCTTTTCGGGGTGGGATAAGTCTAAGGCTGCTGGAGCGAAAAAGTCTTGATGGTGAAGTTGCAATCAGGGCCTCGGTGTGATCGCCGTGGCTTTTATTCTTTTGGGCTGTAACAGCAACGGCGTGCGGCGGAAGAGCATCCCTTCGGAAAAAGTGCCATTTAGGGATTTCGTCATTTGCGGTAGCGACTGCGGATTTGATTCCATCATTTAAAATTTACGGAGATTCAAAATATGATTATCCTCGGCACGACGAGCGCGGTGCTGATGACCATGGGTTTGCTCATGGTCACGATTTCCGGGCCAGCGTTCGGGGTGCAGGACACGGCCAACACGAACACGCAACATGCACTCTCGTCTGCCGTTTATGACACGACGTCGACAGCACTTACTGTTTCACCTGCAGCCCCGCGCAGCGGCATCGCCCGCACGTTTGTAGAATGGACCGAGCAAGGCGGCTGGGTGATGTATCCGATTTATGGCGTTTTTATTCTCGGCCTCGGCATTATTATTTACCAATTTATGCGCGTCTATTTTGATAATCGGTATGCGCAGCCGATTGAAGTCGTGATTGAAAAGCGTCTTACCGGCAAAGTGGTGAATGCCGAAACCGAAGTCGCCGAAATCTGGCAACTCGTACGGGAACATCCGAAATCAAAAATCGCCCAATTGCTGGATCGGCTGTGCGATCTCTGGCATCGTGATTCCAGCGGCGAAGCGTTGTATGTGGAAATCGAAAGCTTCGTGAAGTCGGTAAAAGAGCGTTATGAAGTCAGCCGTCATTTTGCCGTGCTGCTGTCGGATACTGCCGGCGCGCTGGGTTTGCTCGGCACGGTGTTGGGCATGTATCAAACTTTTATGCCCGGCCAGCTCGAATCCTCGCAAATCATTTCCGGCATGGGCGTCGCGCTGGTCACCACCATCGGCGGCTTAATCGTGAGTATTATTTTGAATTTTGGCATTGCGTGGGCGCACTCGGTTTTTCAACGCCACCTGGAGTTGGTGGCCGAGCATGCGGATTTGTTTCGTAATCGTTTTGGCAAAAGCCAACCGTCGCAGATTTTTAAAGAAATTGAAAGCCGCCCGGCCGAAGCGGCGCTGCAGGTCACGCACACCGCGAATGGCAAAATTGCGCCACCGCCACCGAGCCGGATTCCGGCGCGTCTTCGCCTGATTTCCGGCAATCATCAAGTTGCTGATGCCGGCGCGATGTTATCGAAAGCGTTGGAAGTCGCCGTTGAAGATCAAAATGGCAAACCGATGAAAAATGTGACGGTGACGTTCGAGGGGAATGGCAGCATGATCACATTTGACAACGGCGAAAATCTTCGGCAAATTGATACCGATGTTATCGGCCGCGCCAAAGTACAAGCGAAATTAGGCAAATTGCTGGGCAAGCACAAGATCGTCGCGCGCGTTAATGGCGAAACCGATTTGAGCGAAATGTTTGAAATTGAGAGCAAGGTCGGCGCCCCGGAGAAATTGATTGTGCTTTCCGGTCATCTGCAAACCGCGCAACCGGGTGCCCAAGTGCCGGAAGCCTTGCGATTGAAATTAGAAGATACCTGCGGCAATCCGGTGCCGGAGCAATCCGTGCTCTTTGAGGTGACTTATAATTCCGGCCGGCTGGATCGCGATAAAACCCGCCTCGACGTCAAAACAAACGATGAAGGCATTGCCTCCGTCGGATTTCGTCTTGGCGATACACCGGGGGTCAATATCGTTAAAGCCACAGTGAAACCGCGCGGCGGGCGCAAGCTGGAAACTTCTTTTGAGTCAATGGGAAGGGAGTAGCGACCTATGGGCAATGGCGCCATGATCATGCGTTATATCGATATTTGCCTGAACCTGCTGTTCGGGTTTATTTGTTTTTCGGAATTGAGCCAGCCCGGCAAAATTGAATTGCCGACGACCGTGGAATTGAAGCCCGGCCACCCGGATGCGGAAATGGTGGTGTTTGTCGGCGTGCAGAACAACGGGGTCTATTTGCTCGACGGCGAAAAGATTCGTACCCCGGAAATCGCCGTGGTCGCGCAATATTTGTTGAACAAGAAAAACGAGCTTACGCAAAATAAATATAAAATGCGCGTGCGCGTGCGCGCCAATTATGATACGCCGACGCGCTATGTAATGCACGCGGTAAATATTTGCGACCAACTCGAGGTGGCGCGCAGTGTCGTTGTGCGCATCGGGAAAAAAGTTAAAATATGAAAGGCGGTTAGCTTGTAGTTGGCAACTGGTAGCTCGTTAAAATTCTTCATGAGCCAACCAGCAACCATCGACGAGCAACCAGCAAGCAGACATGGGCAATGCGGGAATGGTTATCCGCTATATCGATATCGCACTGACAATGTTATTCGGATTCATCGCCATCAGTGATATCGAGCGTAAAACGCAGATGAATTTGCCGCGCGACGTCGCCGCGGTCACTGCGCCCTCGAAATTGAAAACGGTCTCGGTGTTGGTGCTGGAAGGGCCGCGCTACACCGTGATGGACGGCGCGGTGGAGGTTGCCAGCGACACGGATTTGCATAAAATTGAGCAGGTGATGCTGGTGTTGCGCAAAAACTATTTGGAGCAACAGGAAGACGTGATTTTTCTCATTCAGCCCGACCCGAATGCGCCGATTCAATTGACGGTGAATGTGTTGGATATTTGTGAACGTAATCACTTTGCGAAGAATATTAATTATGTCGAGTCTGGCGTATAATCTCTACAGCCGCTTTCAGCGGATTGAGCCGGAGAAATTGTGGACGTATATTTTAACCACCGTGTTGGTGGTGGCGATCTACGCGGGCGTTTTGCAATTGCATTTTTCCGCACCGCGTTTTGACGTCGAGAAATTTGCGGAGATTGATTTCACAAAGTTTGAGCCGCTCCAACCGATAGCGCCGGGCAGTAAGAGCCGCCCCAAGGCCCGCGTGGAAAATCTCCGTGTGGAAAATAGCATGATGCCGGCTAATGTGGCGCCCAATGAATTGCCGCAAATTGATGTCAAAACCCTGGAAGCGCTGACCCAGGTGGTCGATCAAACACCGAACGATTTGGCTTTGGTGCAACGTACGGCTGCGTTGCCGACGGCGGTGAAAATGTCGGAAGCACAAATCGGTGCGGCGGTGATGCCGCTGCTCAACGCGCCGGTGGTGCAAAAGAGCGCCAGCGGCTTGGCAGTGTTTGGCACACCGAGTAATGTTTATAATCCTCGGCTCGATACG
>CAYUVM010000627.1:0-3224 GCA_964447935.1 uncultured Cytophagia bacterium
AAGAGTTTTTAACCGCGTTGCTGAACACTGACCCCGGCGCGCGTTATTTGGGTGAGTGGGGCATCGGGACGAATTATCACATTCAACGCTTCACCAAGAATATGCTGTTCGACGAAAAAATCGGCGGCACCATTCATCTCGCCGTCGGCGCGAGCTATCCCGAAACCGGCGGCAAAAATGAATCCGGCTTGCACTGGGACATGCTCTGCGATATGGCCGAGAGCGAAATTGCTGTGGATGGCGAGGTGTTTTATCGGAATGGCAAGCCGGTGGTTTGAGTTTTCTTAACTCTTACTCTTAAGCATTCTCTTACTCGCACTCACGTTTGAAAAACTTTGAAGGGCGAGTAAGAAGTATGAGTACGAGTTGGTATTTATTCGGAAGCAAAATGATCCTCACCGTCACCCCCAACCCAATGCTCGACAAGACGCTGTACGTGCCGAAGCTTACGCCCGGCGTTACGCATCGAGCGCAGCGTGCAATTACGCTGGGCAGCGGCAAAGGCATCAATGTGGCCCGCGCGCTTTGGCAATTGGGCGAAGAGACACTCGCGACTGGATTTCTCGGCGGCCACACCGGCCAGCAAGTTCGCAAACTGCTTGCTGATGAAAAACTTCCCAATGATTTTATCGACATCAATGCCCCAACCAGAATCGGTTTTACCGTTTTTGATGAAGCCTCCAATCATTACACGGCGGTATTTGAACCGGGGCCGGAGTTACTTGCGGAAGAAGTTGAATGTCTCTTCGAGAAAATTGAGTTCCTTCTCCCCCGCTGCCAGGCGCTGGCTTTATGCGGCAGCATGCCCGGCGCCAGCTTCGCTGATCTCTATTTTCGTCTCATTCGCAACGCGAGACAAAAAAATGTGCCGGTTTTTCTCGACAGTTACCAAGAACCGCTGCGGCTCGGCCTCGCCGCGCAGCCGAATTTTCTCAAACCTAATCGCGACGAAGCGCTGCAAACGTTCGGCATTGATAGCCGTGAGCCGGGCGGCATGAAAGCAGTGCTGCAGAAATTGGCGCAGACCGGCGCGCAATGGATTCTTTTGACGGATGGAGAACGGCCCGTCGGCATTTATGCGGAAGGCCAATATTTTTTGGCGGCCCCGCCGCGAATTAATTTGGTGAACGGCCTCGGCAGTGGCGATGCAATGGTTGGCGCATTTTTGTATGGCTGGTTGCGGAAAATGGCGCCCACAGACTTGATTCGCTTTGCCATTGCCGCCGGCGCCGTGAATGCTGAAGCGTTTATGCCCGGCTTTGCGGATTTGCCCCGCATTCAAAACTTGGCAAAAAATGTAACGACAATAACGCAATTTTAGTTTTGTCACACTTTCAACAGGAGAAAGCTGAATGAAAGCCATCACGATAGTTCTGGTGATTCTAACTTTAATTCTCGCCGCGTTGGCTGGTTACTTCTTCAATCTCTCCCGCCTCGCGCGTCAGGAGTTGACGACGCTCAATGCCGAAAAATCCGAACTGATGGCGCGCACCCAAGCTCTCGAAACCAGTATCGCCGGGCTTTCAAAACAGATTGCCGATACGCTGGCCAAATCGTCAAAACAAAAAGATGAAGAGATTCAACGCATGAACAGCGCGCACGAGCAGTTGGTGAATGAGTTGCAATCAGAAATTCAAAATAAAGAAATTCAAATCACACAGCTCGCCGACCGGCTTTCCGTGAGCCTGTTAGACAAAATTCTTTTTCCCTCCGGCGAAGCCGATATTACCCCGGCAGGTTTAAAAGTTTTGGCGCGGGTCGGCAACATCATCAAAAACGTGCAAGATAAAACCATTCGCGTCGAGGGCCATACGGATAACGTTCCCATTCATCCGCGTTTGCAAAAACAGTTTCCCACCAATTGGGAACTCTCAACAACTCGCGCCACCAATGTCGTGCGCTTTCTGCAGGACAAAATCGGCATGGATGCCGCGCGTTTGCAGGCCGTTGGCCTCTCCGAATATCATCCGCTTGCCAGCAATGCAACCCCCGCCGGGCGCAGCCAAAACCGCCGCATTGAAATCGCCTTGTTGCCAATGGCGGTGGCGCCGCTTCCGGCCAGATGAAAGTGAAGTCGGATTTGGGCGGCGAAACTTTGCTAATTTAAAAACTCTTCCTGCTCAAGTCCGACTTCGCCCGCGCCTCAAAATTATCTTGCATCTTTCCCTGCAAAATGACATACTATGTGCCATTTCAATCGGCCTCATAAGTTTGAGATAAAATTTATTCTCTGGAGCTTGCGCATGAAAAGAGCGGTACTGTTTTTATTTCTCGGCATGTTTTTTATTTCTTGCAGTAAAAAAGAAGAGAAGACCCAATATCGCATCGGCCTGTCGATGGACACACTTAAAGAAGAGCGGTGGCAAAAGGATCGTGACTTTTTCGTCGCGGCGGCGGAAGAACTCGGGGCTCAAGTTTCCGTGCAGTCGGCCAATTCCGACGACGCGCGCCAAATCGCGCAATGCGAAAATCTCTTGAGCGAAGGCGTTGATATTATCGTTATTGTCCCGCATAACGGCAAAATCATGGCTTCGGTGGTGGAAGCGGCGCACCAGCAAAACATCAAAGTGCTGGCATATGATCGCATCATCAATGATTGTGATTTGGATTATTATATTTCATTTGATAATGTCCGCGTCGGCGAATTGCAATCGCAGTATCTCGTTGACCGCGTGCCCAAAGGCAATTACGTTCTCATTGGCGGCGCGCCAACGGATTACAACGCGGTTCTCTTTCGCCAAGGCCAGAAGAATATTTTGCAGCCATACCTCGATCGCGGCGACATCAAAGTTGTCGCCGATCAGTGGGCCGTTGACTGGCAGCCGATCAATGCGCTCAAACACACCGAAAATGCACTGACCATCAATCAGAATAAAATCGATGCGATTATCGCATCCAATGACGGTACCGCCGGTGGCTGCATTCAGGCGCTGGAAGAACAAAAGTTGGCCGGCAAAGTTATCGTGAGCGGGCAAGACGCGGAGTTGGCGGCTTGCCAACGCATTCTGAACGGCACTCAGGCCATGACGGTTTACAAACCGATCAAGCCGTTGGCCGAGAAAGCGGCGGAAATTACGCTCAAAATTATGCAGGGCGAATCCATTACCGAAGCGAGCCAAATCGTCAACAATGGAATGAAAGATGTGCCGGCGATTTTGTTATCACCGGTTGTGGTTGATCAAACCAATCATAATGAAGTCGTCATGAAAGATGGCTATCAAAAA
>CAYUVM010000628.1:0-3223 GCA_964447935.1 uncultured Cytophagia bacterium
TAAATTCCGCGGGATAATGCGCTTTCAAATAACCGGTTTGAAACGCCACCACCGAGTAGCCCGCCGCATGGGATTTGTTAAAACCATACGCGGCGAATTTATCCATCAAATCGAAAATTTGATTGGCGATGCTTTCAGCGATGCCGCGTTCTTTGCAGCCCTCCACAAATTTCTTGCGCTGCTCGGCCATCAGCTCTGCAATCTTTTTTCCCATCGCGCGCCGCAGCAAATCCGCGCCGCCGAGCGTGAAGCCAGCCAGCTCGCTGGCGATGCGCATAACTTGCTCTTGATAAACGATGACGCCGTAGGTCTCGCGCAAAACCGGTTCAAGCTTCGGATGCAAATACTCCATTTTTTTCGTGCCGTGCTTGCGCGAAATAAAATCGTCGATCATGTCCATCGGGCCGGGGCGATACAGCGCGTTCATGGCGGTGAGGTCTTCCACCGATTGCGGCTTGAGTTTTTTAAGATACTCGCGCATGCCGGAACTTTCAAATTGGAAAAGGCCGATGGTTTCGCCGTTGCCAAAAATGTCGTACGTGCGTTTATCGTCATAAGGAATATTGTCGAGATCGATCTCAATGCCCTTTTTCTTGAGCATCTTCACGGTTTTATCCATCACCGTCAGCGTGCGCAGGCCGAGAAAATCCATCTTCAACACGCCGATACTTTCGAGCGATTTCATGTCGTATTGCGTCGTCACGTCGCCGGTGTTGGATTTGTACAGTGGGGCATAATTCGTCAACTCATCCGGCGTGATCACCACGCCGGCCGCGTGCGTCGAAGCGTGGCGGGCGAGGCCCTCCAGCACTTGCGAGTAATCCATGAGTTGCTTGTAAATCGCTTCGCCGTTAATTAGATTGCGCAACTCGGCAGTGTTTTCCATCGCCTCTTCAAGCGTGATGCCGATGGTCGCCGGAATGGTTTTGGCAATTTTATCGACGTCGGTGTAACGCACTTTCAACACGCGCCCGACATCGCGAATCACGGCGCGCGCGGCCATCGTGCCAAAGGTGATGATCTGGGTGACGTTGCTATCGCCGTATTTTTGCCGAACGTATTCGATAATCTCTTCACGCCGCTCGTAGCAAAAATCAATGTCAATATCCGGCATGGTGACGCGTTCGGGATTGAGGAAGCGCTCGAAGATGAGATTGTATTTGATCGGATCGATGTTGGTGATGCCGATGCAATAACTCGCCAGGCTGCCGGCGGCGGAACCGCGGCCGGGGCCGACCGGAATGCCGCGGTCGCGCGCGGCCTGGATAAAATCCTGCGTGATCAAAAAATATCCGGCGTAACCGGTTTGCTTGATCACCGCCAGCTCGTGCCGCAGGCGTTGCTCGATTTCCGGCGTGATTTCTTTGTAGCGTTTTTTGAGGCCTTGCCAGGCGAGTTTCTCGAGAAAATCGTCGAGCGAAAGATTGTTGTCGGGCGCGGGGACTTGATAGGTGGGCAAATAAACTTTTTTGAAATCGATTTTGAGATCGCATTTCGCCGCAATGTCTGCCGTGAGTTTGAGCGCGTCTTCATTGGCGGGAAAAGTTTTTTGCATTTCCTCGGCGGTTTTGAAATAAATCTCATCGGTGGTGTAGCGCAGCCGCGACGGGTCGTCGCGATCTTTGCCGGTTTGCAAACAAATCAGCACGTCATGCGGCATCGAATGCTCGCGCTTGAGATAATGCGTATCGTTCGTCGCCACCACCGGGATGCTCAATTCTTTGCTGAGCTGGAGCACGCCCTCACGCGCTTGATCTTCTTCGGGAATGCCGTGGTTGTGAATCTCGAGATAATAATCGTCGCCAAAAATTTCGCGATATTCCAGCGCGACTTTACGGGAAGCCTCGTAACCTTCGTGAACCATTTTGTACGCGACTTCGCCTTTCAAACAAGCGGAGAGCGCGATGATGCCGTCATGATATTTTTGCAAGACTTCGCGATCAATGCGCGGGCGATAATAAAAGCCTTCGAGAAAGCCGATGGAGACGAGGCGCATTAAATTTTGATAGCCGGCAAAATTTTTCGCGAGCAGGACGAGGTGATATGAAGCGTCGGAAATATTGCCTTTTTGCGCGCCTTTCTCTTTGCGGCTGCGCGGGGCCATGTACGCTTCAACGCCGATGATCGGTTTGATGCCGGCCTTCGAGCAGGTTTTGTAAAATTCAATCGCGCCGAACATATTGCCGTGGTCGGTGAGCGCCAGCGCCGGCATATTGCACTTCTTGGCTGCATCGACGAGATCATCAATGCGGCACGCGCCGTCCAGTAAGCTGTAATGGGAATGATTATGAAGGTGAATGAACCCGAGCATGAGTATGAATGCGATTAGATAAAGGGAGTCGGAACAGTTTTTAAACAACCGCTGATAAAAGTAAAAAAGATTTTAAGCATTTGCAACAAGAATCACGAGAAAAATAGGTTGACAATAAAGAAAAAATTCGGCATTGTGCAAACGGTGCCGGCAGGGAGCGTGGCGAGAAAATCAAGATGGAAATGAAAGAGGAAAATCTACGGCGTTTGTGGCACAGTTGGCGAAAACATGAGGCAACGGATAAAAGAAAATACGCTTAGAACGAGATGATTGACACAGCAGCCTTAATCAAACGTGTTCCAGAACCCATGTTGAAATTAACTCTTTGCCATTCGTTTTTTCAGTTTTCGCCTTGGATTCAATTGCCGCGATTTGTTCGGATGACAGGCTCAAAAGCCTGTACAGTTTTTTTGCTTCAAGCTTGGCCCGCAAAGCGGGCGAGAGTTGCAATTCAACTTCTTCCATCTCATCCCAGTAATCGGCAGATGAATGGGTATTCCAAAAATCTTGGATTTCGTCAATGGACTTGAATTCTTCTGGCAGTTTATTTTCTGGCATATCTTTTCCTTTCGTCGTCATCCATGTCTCTGGCGCTGATGATCAACGCATTTTTGTTCAGCTTGTAAATGAACACGACAAACAAATAACGACCGCTGTCGGTTCGGCCATAAGCATAGTACAAATCTTCGCCTTCGTATTTTCCCTTTTGACCCTTTCGATATTTGGGCCGGTTGTAAAATACTTCTTCAACCTCTTCTTGGTAAACATGGTGCTCGGACTCAATCTTATCAACTATTTCATCAAGCCAAACAATATCATTGATATGCATGGCAGACACGATTTTGATCACCAATTAGTTCTACTTAGACAGATTTCTTTCGTCGCTTTTTGCGATAGCTGGCGGCGCTGGCG
>CAYUVM010000629.1:0-3223 GCA_964447935.1 uncultured Cytophagia bacterium
TGTTGTGAATTATGGATCGAAAAAAAATACTCATCGCGGAGAAGGAACCGAATGATGTTCTGGAGTTGCGCAAAGCGCTCGTCGCCGCCGGCTATGAGGTGCGAATTGCCACCAACGGCGCCGAAGCATTGACGCTGGCCGAGAGCTTTCATCCGGATCTTATTGTTGCCGAGATGCGCCTGCCGCAGATGGACGGTCCACATTTATTGCATGACGTGCGCAACCTGCCCGCCTTTCAGTCGTTGCCGTTTATTTTAACGGGCAGCCTTAAAACGCTTGACGAACGCGTGAGCGCCATGAAGCTGGCGGTGGATGATTATCTCCAAAAACCGCTCGATCCCGAGGAAACCGTGGCGCGGGTCGAGAGTCTGATTCGCGAGGCCGAGTTGCGCGCCACCACGCCAGATCGCCAGGCGCGCGGCTTTAGTGGCAGCTTGAGCGAGATGAGCCTTGTCGATCTTTTGCAAACCCTCGAAGTCGGCAACAAGACCGCGGTGATTCGCTTGCGCCACGCCAGCCGTGAAGGCATCGTCTTTATTACCGACGGCCAGGTGGTGGATGCGCTGCTGGATGATTTGGAGACGCGCCGGGCTTTGTTGCGAATGTTCACGTGGCGGGAAGGCACATTCCAGGTTGAGATTCGCGCGCATGAGCGGTCGCGGGCGTTTACCACCGCGACACGAGATTTGATTTCCGAAGGCATGACGCGGCTCTATCGCTGGGAACAATTGTCGAATCAATTGCCGCCCTTGCAATCCGTCGTCAATGTCAATGGCGAAGCCGGCAAGGCCAAAATAACTGAAGAAGAAAACGGCTTGCTGCAACTGGTGCGCAAGAATGGCTCACAACGCATTATCGATTTGGTTGAAGAGAGCCAGTACGATGATTTGCGCGCCTTGACGCTGATTAAAAATCTTTACGAGCGGCACGTGTTGAAGGCGTTGCCGTGGACGGACAGTCCGCTCAACGGCGAGCCGCGCCCGACCTTGAAACCGCTGCACAAAAATGGCCAACTCTCGACGGATTTGATTAGCAGCGCGTTTCAAGCGATTCTAAAAAAGCCGGCGGAGACGACGGCCCGGCAACATGACCGCCGCCGCGTTGACCGCCGGCAGGATGATCGCCGCAAGCACGATCGCCGGCGTGACGGCCACGATCGCGACAAGAATCATGTTTTTCTGAACAAAAGCGAGCTGATTTTAATTCGTGAAAAGTTGCTGCAAAATTAGTGATGAAAATAAATTTTAAATATGCGCATCGGTGAAATTGCCGTTCTTGGTCCCGGCAATGAAGAGAAAAAACTTTTCATTCAAGCGGTTTGCGGACGGCTGGAATTGACCAATGATAACATCACGTTTGGACGTTTCGCCATTAATGACCAGCTCGTTTTGCATTTATACGGCGTGGCTTTGCAATCCGAAGCGCAAACGCTGGCCTGGGACTTACTCGCCAAAAAATGCCTCGGCTACATCGTGTTGTTTCCCTGGAAAGACCCCGGCTCGTTAGATCGCTTCAAACCGATGCTCGACATTCTTGCCGCCAAATATGAAGCGACGATGGTGGTGGCCGCCAACATGGCGGAAGGCGACCGCGCGTTGCCGCCGGCGCTTTTTGAAAATAGCATTTCCCTCACCGCGGCCGGCAAATTGATGTTCTGCGATACTCGCCGCCCGGCCAGCGCCCGCAAGGTTTTGCTGGCGTTAATCGATTCGTTGTTGGAAAAGATTTCGTAAATCAATATAAAGCCCAACGGTTTTGTTGACGCCGGAGCGAGGTCAATCTCGTTTCGGCATTTTTGTGAGGAAGAGCAAATGAAACGTGTTTATCGTAATATTTCCGAGGCCGTCGGCAACACGCCGTTGATCCGGTTGAATCGCGTCACCGCCGGGATTAAGGCCACGGTTTATGCCAAAGTCGAGTATCTCAATCCCGGCGGCAGCATCAAAGATCGCATCGCCTTTGCCATGATTGACGATGCCGAAAAAAATGGGCGGCTCAAACCCGGCGGCACCATCGTCGAAGCCACCAGCGGCAACACCGGCGCCGGCCTCGCCCTGGCTGCCGCGATCAAAGGCTATCGCGCCATTTTCACCATGCCTGATAAGATGAGCCAGGAAAAAGTGCGCATGCTTAAGGCTTACGGCGCCGAAGTGGTGATCTGCCCGACCGCGGTGCCGCATGATTCGCCGGAAAGTTATCACAGCGTCGCGGCGAAACTCGTCAAAGAAACGCCGAATGCAATTCTCGCCAATCAATATTATAATCCCGAAAATCCGGCGGCGCATTATCGCACCACCGGCCCCGAGATCTGGGAGCAGACCGAGGGCAAGCTGGATTATTTTGTCTGCGGCGTCGGCACCGGCGGCACAATTTCCGGCGCGGCGAAATATCTCAAAGAAAAAAATCCTGCAATCAAAGTCATCGGCGCCGATCCGGCGGGGTCGGCATTGCGCGAGCATTTTTACACCCGCAATTTGGTGCACGGCCAACCGTACAAAGTTGAAGGCATCGGCCAGGAAATCATTCCCGGGACGCTGCACTGGGAATATGTCGACGAAGTGCACACCGTCGGCGATAAAGAATCGTTCCTCACCGCGCGCCGTCTCGCCCGCGAAGAAGGCCTGCTGGTCGGCGGCTCTTCCGGTAGCGCCGCGCACGTTGCGTTGAAAGTCGCGCGCGAGCTTCCCGCCGATAAGCTGATGGTTGTCATTCTTCCCGACACCGGGAAATATTATCTCTCCAAATTTTACTCCGACGAATGGATGAAGGAGAATCGTTTTCTCGATATCGAGCGGGCGCTGGTGCACAATTTGTTGAGCGCCAAACACCAGGGCCTGCCGTCGCTGATTTCGATTTCGCCTGCCGCCACCATTCGCGAAGCCTTGAAAACGATGGGAACAAAAAATATTTCACAGTTGCCGGTGATTGAGGAAGGCAAGTCCATTGGCAGCCTCGAAGAGAGTAATTTGATGGGCCGGGTGTTGGAAAGCGCCAACCTGATCGATCAACCGGTGCGCACCGTGATGGAGCCAAGCTTCCCCATCGTCCAGCACGACGACACGCTGGAGCATACAAAATACTTGCTGGCGCGGCGCTATGCTGCGATTCTGGTGCAGGAACATGGCCAGATCGTCGGCATCATCACGAAATCGGATTTGATTGACTTTATGGCGTGAGTTGACTGCTCGTTACTGGCTGTTGTGGTAAAATAAATCTTTTTATC
>CAYUVM010000630.1:0-3218 GCA_964447935.1 uncultured Cytophagia bacterium
ATTTGGGCCATGCACGCTTGCTATTTTACAAAGAACAAACTTCTACAACATCTATAAATTTTACTTATTTTTTCAAAGTGGACAGCATCTAATATAGCTTAACATCTATCAAAAAGCAAGCCTTTTTTCATCTTTTCATAACTTTTTTTGTTACATCTTTCTAACACATTTCGTGTCGAGCATATATAATATAAAAAATTACCCGACAATGTCAAGAGATTTTTAAATCGGTTTTACTTTTTTTTCGCAACCTCGCATTATCATCGCGACAGGGTGAAGTCCGACTTGCGCTCGACGATTTTTCTAATTTAGCAGAATCATGGAGCGCAAGTCGGACTTCGCTTTTTCCTAAAAAATTTTCGAGGCTCGCCCCGCGTGGCGGGGCTCGCAAAAATAATCCAATAATAAAAAAATCAAATGGCTGAAAGCACCAAAGTTCCCATGATTGTCACGAACGCACAGCACGGACGTAGTAGTCGCTGACAATATCAAGAGGTCCGCAACTGCCGCTGTCAAAATAAACAAACCATGAACGTCCCACTCTTTCTTTATCAGCCGTCCAAATCCACCATTGTGTTTTGTCAAATACCGGATCAATATACAACTCGCCATTCATCTTTTCGCGCTCCATCAATGACATCGCTTCTTCCAATGTCGGCAAGCGCCAATCCGTGTAACCGCCCAATTTTTGCACATTTAATTGACGAAGGTAAGTTTCTATATCAGTAAAAATTAAATAATTTTCCGAACCGCTTTTTTGCCAAACCAGGCCTGTTAAGTGGTCGATGACCAATTGTGCATCTTGGTGTTCAATACTTTCATACTGATGCTTCATACCATAACCAGAAGAATTCCAAGTGCGGTCATAAAAGCCCTTCTCCTGCAGCATTTGTTGAACGGCGGTTATGGATAACAGGTTGACTGGTGTTGCGCGCAATTTGATATGGACTGACTTCTTTGGCGAAGGTTTGGTAATAGCTAGCGACGTTTGGATGACAGGTGTCTGTGACACATTCGCCGGCGAAGCAACGATTTCTCCCGCCTCGCGGCTGGGTGGCTCCAACTGCAGCGTCGCGAGCAATTCTCGCAAGCCATTGGCTTCGTTGGCAAAATTGACATAAACCTTGTTCGCCAAAATCGGCGGCAAAGGTGTGCCGTCGTGGAGGCACGGAATAATGCGCTTCTGTAACGAGATAGCATTGGTCCATTCCAACTCGACCCACTGTGACTCTTCCGCGGCTTTCGACCAAACCAGCAACAGCGTGTTGCACCACGCCAGCGCGTCGTTAATGCGTTTGGGCAAATTATCGCCGCCACGAATGCCAGCATGATCCACCCACACCTCGGTGCCCGCGGCTTTGAGCGCCGATTCCAAACGGCGCACCAGCGCTTTGTCTTCCCATGCGTGGCTGATGAAGATGCGAGGTTTCATGAGATCAGAGATTTTTCCCATTTTTACCCAATTTTTAAATTGAAATTTTCAATTTAAAAATTCAAATTCAAGTTACACCAACGGCACCAGCGGCCCCATGTGGAACAGAAAGCGCTCAACATGCTCGGGCGTCACGCTGTCGCCGCCGGTGAGGCTGCGGCCGAATTGCAGCACCATGTTGTGGCCAAAGGTGTAGCGCAAATCACGAATGTCATCAGAAGTGATGCCGCCGGAAATGACCGGCACCGCTTTTTTCAAGCCGAACCAGTTTTGATTGAGGCGCCGCAGGTCTTGCGTAATATAATGCTCGGCGAGCAAAATCGCGTGCAATTGCACCACCTGCGCTTGCGTTTCAATCATATCGCCGGTAACCGAGCCGATCTCCACCAAATCGGCGCCGGCCAAGCGCGCCAGCTTGCCGAGCGTCGTCATCGAAATGCCGTGGCGTTTGTTGCGGGCTTGCGCGCCGTGCGAGGTGCGGTCGGCGTAAATGATCAAATCCGGAAACTCATTGCGCAACATCTGCAAAATACCGAAGCCGCAGGTTTGAAAATCAATCACCACGCCTTTGCAGCCCGCTTGCAGCGCAAATTGCGTGCGCTTCAACACCACGTCGCCGGCGCCGGTCACATTCGGAAAATACAATTTCGGCAATTCAGTTTTCTGGGCCGCTTCGTGCCGCAACGCCAGCACGCTTTTCACCCGTTCTTCAAAACGGTTGTTGGGCAAATCCGTCAATTGGTGGCTATCGCGCACAATGTCGCAGCCGCCCAGCAAAACCGCAGACGCTTTTTGCGTATAGGTTTTCAAATCCATGCCGACTTCCGGCGCCATCAGCGCGGCAACGAGCGGGCGTTCGGGATTATCAAAATATTGGTGCAACGCCTCGCTGCCATGCGCCGGCCCCCGAAAGCCCTTCACATACGCGGCGGGAAATTGAATATCGAGCAAACGCAAATTTCCCAAATTGGTGAGGCCGAAAATTCTACCGGCCACCACCGAGAGCATTTGTGGAATATTGCCCGGTTCAAAATGCTCCGTGGGAAAAGCGACTTTGACGGTGTTGCCTTCCATCCAATACGCGCGCGCCGCCAGCTTCTCTCGATGAGCGCCCGTACTCGCGTCAATCGCGGCTTTGCTGCACAATTCTTCGGCCACGGCGGTTAAATTTTTTCCTTCGGTGGGTTCCAGATGATAGCTGCACAATAAATCAGTCGGTTCCGGACGATACGTCGTATCCAGGTAAGTCATGGCAAGCTCCTTTCGCACGTTGGGGATTAAAATGAAATTCAGCAATCATGCTTTTTGTTTCTCAATAATAATTGCGACATTTTTTGCCCGTTGCCAGGCATATCGCATCAAATCAATCTGAACGGTACGGCTTCCAACACAAGGATCAAAAAACTTGATTTCCGACTCCAGGATCTCTTCTACCACGATCGCATGCGTCGTGTTGTAGCCATCAATAACCAACAAGTTTATAAACAGAATTGGGAAAATATTTTCCGTGAGATATTGACGGAGGGCCTCAAATGTTGCATATTCCTTGCGCGCAGCCAAGCCGAATTCATGTGCCGCTTTTACGACATCTTCGGCGGCAGTGCCAAACGTCGTTGTCCTGCATTTTTCGCGCAACGATTCTTCATCAATTTCAAAATCATAAAATCCCAAAATCATTCTTAAGCAAGCGACTGCACACGTATAAGGTTTTTCTTGCTTATGAAAAGGCAACTTCGATTTCATTTTTTCTGGCGGCATATATTTTTTCAGCGGCTTGCACAACCTC
>CAYUVM010000631.1:0-3215 GCA_964447935.1 uncultured Cytophagia bacterium
GCTTTGCTGGTAGCCGACCTGGTGACCAAGAAACACCCAGAAGAACCGCTGGGACATTTTTTCCAGGCGGCAATTTTGCAAGCCCGGATGATGGATTATGAAAACTATGCCGCGGATGAGATGGCGTTTTTTGCAGCCACCGGCGCTTGCCGAAAATTAGCGCAGCAACAACTCCGCAATCGCCGCAACGAGGCTTGGGCGCATTTCTTTTTGGGCAGTGCCATCGGTTACGAAGCTTTTGTGGTCGGCAAAAAGAAAAAGTACTTCGAAGCGTTTCGCTATGGCTGGGAAAGCATTCAACATTTGGAAACGGCGCTCAAAATCGATCCGCAGCTTTACGATGCCTATCTGGGGATCGGCACGTACAAAGATTATCGCAGCAAAATGAGCAAAAGTTTTAGCTGGCTGCCGTTCGTCAAAGACGAACGCGAAGTTGGGATGCGCATGATTCGCACCGCGCAGGCAAAGGGCCGTTATAGCCGCACCGCCGCCATCAATGGATTGAGTTGGATCTTGATGGATGAAAACCGTCCCGCCGAAGCGCTGGCCTTGATCGACTCCGCACTGGTGCTGTATCCGAACAGCCGTTTCTTTCTCTGGGGCGCCGGTGAAGCCGCGTTTCGCCTCGGTCGCTACGACCACGCGGCGGCATATTATCAGCGGATTCTCACGTCGTTACAAAATGAAAATCACCTCTCGCCGTATTTAGAGTTGGTGGGGCGTGCCCGGCTGGCGCGAGTTTATCAAGCGGCTGCGAAAAAAGACAAAGAATGCCGAGAATTGCATTTGATTGCAAGCTTGCAATTATCAAAGCCCGAGCGGGAACGGGGGGCGGAATTTTTAGAGGCTGCCGGGAGGCAACGAAAAAACTGTGTGGCGGAGGCAACTGAGCAGAGACGGCAGACGGGACAGAAGTAAAGGCGAAGTCCGGCTGGTGCTCAACGCTTTTTCTAATTCAACAAAATCTCTCGGCGCAAGCCAGGCTTCACTTTGCACGATTTTTCAAGATTAGACTGTAACCGCCTTTTTCTCCACCTTCGCCCACAACTGCCCGCAGGCCGCGTCGATATCGTCGCCTTTGCTCCAGCGCAGTGTCACCGTGTTGGGGCCGGCACGCATGCTGGCGAGAAACGCTTCGATGCGCTCAAAACTGGGGCGGCGGTAGGCCAGCAGGGTTTCGAGGCCGGCAGCGGATTGATGCGCATCGGCAATGGGATTATAAGGAATGAGATTAATTTTGCAGGGAATGTTGCGTGTCAAAATTTTTAACCGCTCGGCGTCAGCGGGCGAATCATTAATACCGTCGAGTAAAATATATTCAAACGTCACGCGCAGCTTCGATTTATGGGCATAGTCGCGGGCCGCTTGCAGCAGCGCCGCAATGGGATACTTGCGATTGATCGGCATGATATCATTGCGTACCGCGTCGGTGGTTGCATTCAGCGAAATCGCCAACCGGAATTTATGCCCTTCTTTGGTGAAACGCTCGATCTTCGGCACCAACCCGCTCGTCGAAATAACAATGCGGCGCGGCGCGAGCTGGGGGCCATCCGCATCGCCGAGCAAATAACAGGCTTTGAGCAGGGCATCGTAATTCAGCAGCGGCTCGCCCATGCCCATCACCACAATGTTGGTGATCGGACTGCCGCTCAACCGTTGGGCCTGCAAAACTTGATCGACGATTTCGCCCGGATGCAAATTGCGCAACAGGCCCATCAATCCGGTTGCACAGAATTTGCAATCCACTGGGCAGCCGACCTGCGAGGAGACACACAGGGTGTGCCGCATTGAACGCTGGCCCGCGCCCTCATGCATCAACACGCTTTCAATGTGCGCGCCATCCGCGAGGCGGAACAAAAATTTCTCGGCATCGCGGCGCTGCGAAACCTGACGTGTTTCCAGCGCCAGCGTTTCCAGTGTTGCCAATTCATGCAAACGCGCCCGGAGCGGTTTCGCGAAATCGGTTATTTCTTCAAAGCTTTGCGCCGCCCGGCCGTACAGCCAGCGAAAGAGTTGGCGCGCGCGAAACGGGGGCTCCTGCAAACTCGCCATAAAAACCGCCAATTCGTTGCGATCCAGCCCTTTGAGTTTTTGTTTGCTCATAAACAAAAAAAGGACACCTGTCATGTCCTTTCATGAAATTCGTTCGATATTTTTTATTTGATCACAGCCAAGTGGTCGCAAGTTTATTTGGTGGCGCCATTCATTTTGCTGAGGGTGTGCAGACTGCGCGCTTCCGCGACATTGATCATTTTTTCGGTGTTATCGTGCGGTTTAAGATGCAACAGAAAGATCAAGCCTAAAAGCACAATTGCGATGAATCCGTATACCAGGCCTGATTGCCAACTTACTTTGGTTAACCATGGAAAAGTTATGCTGACACCGGCTAGCGTGGCCAAAATCGCATCGAGCAAAAGCCTCATGGCTGAACCCTCCGAAATATGACAACGGTTGTTGATCTTTGATCGGCGCGGCCGGAAGAGAGAATCGCGCGTTTTAGAAAAGCTTCACTACTCATATCCCAACTCGGTCTTCACGTTTCATACAAAAACTTTCCAGTGGACGGCTAAACCAAATCGCAACTCACGCAAAATGTCACTGAAGTCAGGCCTGAAGCACGCGCTGTGGCAGGAATCGCATGACCATCCAAATAAGCGAAAAAAAAAGTAAAAATCAAGTAAAAAATTGTGACATAAATTTAACATCGCTTGACAGGGATTTTGCATTTCGCTATATTGGCAAACAATTGGTGGTTAAGCAGGCAGGCAAACGCGGGTAGCGCGCGTAGGATTTGGCCTGGAAGGTCGTTGACCGATACAGGGTTAGGTGAATGGAAGAGGAATAGGTCGTCCGGCTCTCAAGCGCGAACCGGGAGCATTTATTTTCCTTGGTCGCGAATTACGTTCTTGCCCGTTGCACTTCTTAATAAAAAATTTTCACCCGACGGCAATATCAGCGTGCTTCGCGGCGGAATATTGCAATTTTGCAACAACCGCGATCGCGCCGGTATGCAGAACTACATCCTCGGCGCGATCGCGAGATTCGATCAATCACTCTTCATACATAACCAAACCTCTTCGCAAAATCGTTCCGTGCAGGCGGCAGGAATCATTATTTTTGAGGTCGTCGCACAACGTCAAAATATAGGCATTTTTGAGTACCGGTGCGGAAGGAAATTTCAGTCAATTTTTTATTGTTGGCGGCGTGTGTTTTCT
>CAYUVM010000632.1:0-3206 GCA_964447935.1 uncultured Cytophagia bacterium
GCAAAACGCCAACGCTTGCATGCCCATAAATCGACAAATCGCGGCCATGTCGCTTCACGATGCCGATGACTTGCGCGATATAATCGGGCAGCACGGCTGTGGGCACGCAAGCATCTTCGATAAACGCCACCGGCTTTGCATCGCCTTTCATGCTCTGCAAAATGCCGAGGCCGGCTTTGCGCACGTTCCAAACCCGGCTCTGTTCTTCCGGCGAAAACGCCTGTACATACGCATAGCCCAATCCGGTCTGTCGCAAACTCGCTTCGGTCGCGGCCATTTTGGCGCAGACTTCATCATTCGATTCACCAAAAAATTCAATGAGCAGAAGCGCTTGTGGCCGGCCTTCGATAAAAGAGCAAAGGTTTTTGAGATCAAGATTATGATGCGCCAATTCGATGATCACCTTGTCGAGCAATTCGACGGCGGCGGGACGGTGTTGGAGAATTTTTTCCACTGCCCGCAACGATTCAAGCAACTCAGCGAAATGCACAACCAACAACGCCGTAGCTTTGGGCAGCGGCTCGAGCTTGAGTTTGGCTTCGACGAGGCACGCCAACGTTCCTTCCGAACCGGTGAGAATTTTGCTGAGATTCCAGTTGGCCTGAGCAACGAATTCATCGAGATTGTAACCGCCAACGCGGCGCATAACTTTGGGAAAACGGGTGCGAATTTCATTTTCATTCTCGCGCACGAGGCGACGGACTTCGCGATAAATTTGACCTTCAAAAGTCTGTTGTTGGCATTTCGACTCGTAATCATTTGGCTGCAATGCATGAAAGTGCGCTTCCTCCCCATCCGCGAGAATGGCGCGAACCGCCAAAACATGATCAACCGTTTTGCCATAAACAATCGAGCGCGTGCCGGATGAATTGTTGCCAATCATGCCGCCAATATTGGCGCGATTGCTCGTGGCGGTTTCCGGCGCAAAATACAAGCCGGTGTGTTTGATCTGCGCATTCAACTCATCGCGCACGAGGCCCGGCTCGACGCGCACCCAGCACTCATTCGCATTAAGTTCGAGAAGGCGATTCATGAATTTGGAGCAATCAATCACCAGCGACTGGCCCACCGCCTGCCCGGCGAGACTTGTACCTCCGCCGCGCGGCAAAATCGATACGCCATATTTCGCCGCGGTGCGAAGCGCTTGCACGACGTCGTCTTTATCGCGCGCCACGACGACGCCAACCGGTTCGATTTGATACAGACTAGCGTCGGTGCTGTACAAATAGCGGGTCACATCGTCAAAATGAACTTCGCCGGTGATTTTGCGCCGAAGTTCGGTTTCGAACGGAGAAAGGTTGCTCATCATTTTAACATAGCAAAGAAAGCCGCGAAATGCAAGTTGGGCATTAGCGCGGTTGTTAAAATTCTGTTTCCCGATGGGCGCCGGAAGAATTTCAAGTTGTATTTCTGGTCTTTTTAAATTAAATTTTAATACTGAGTCGGAGCTTAACTTGTTGTCGTCAATTGCCGTTTCTCAATTGGAGATCATTGCTCATGCGCAAAATCGTTTTTTCATTGTTATTGCTTGTCATCGGTCTGAGCCTGCGCCCCCTCTATTTACGCGGAGAAAATTACCTGCTTAAAGGCAGCCAAACTTCCCGCATCAAATACGGCTTGACCCAGCGCATCGTTCCCACGCCAGGCACCAAGTCCTTGATCATCAGCACCGTTGTGCCGGCCACGTTTCAATCGCCCACCTACAATCAGGAAATTGAAAATCTCAATATTAGTTTCGCGCCGGAACCCTCGAAACGCGAAGACAAGGTTGATAAACGCGGCAATAAAGTCGTTGTGGTGACCTGGGCAAATCCGGCCGGCCCGATCACGGCGACGGTGGCGTTGACGGCAAAAAATTATGTGCTCTTCAATCCGCTCACGACCTCAAAACCATTTCCGCTGGGCGCCGTCGATCCTTCGGCACAGGACTATCTGTTATCCACCGAACAAGTGCCGAGCAACGACGCCCGCATTCGCGCGAAAGCCAAAGAGTTGACCGCCGGCGTAAAAACCGAATTTGACGCGGTGCAACGCATTCTCGCGTGGGTTATCGATCACACGACATACGTTTTGACACCGCCGCAATACGATGCGATGTACACCTTTGAAACCGGCAAAGGCAATTGCCAGAATTATTCGCATCTCGCTGCGGCCTTACTGCGCGCCGTTGGCATTCCCGCCCGCATTGTCAATGGCGTAACCTTGAAACGCACGTATGACGCCAAAACCGAATACGGCAAACTCACCTTCGGCATGGCACAGGGCCGGCACTCGTGGATTGATGTTTATATTCCCGATCTCGGCTGGGTCCCTTTCGATCCGCAGCAAAGCCAATTGTTCACCAGCAATCGTTATATTCGCATCGAGGCCGGACTGGACAACAATGAAACCTCGCAGGACGGTTTGATTCGCTGGGTGGCGGCACAAGGCTCAACCAGCCAGCCGGAATTTGAAGAGATTATCGACTCAGATTTTGCGGAAGATCAAGTAAACCTCACGGCGAGCCGGCAAAAATACGGGCCGAAAAGTATTTTGCTGACGCCGGAAGTGCGCGCCACATTTGAACCCTATGTGGCCACGACGCCGGCGCCGCCTCCGCCCGCACCAACGCCGGCGGAGAATCGCAATATTCCAGCGCCTCCCACGCCGAGTTTAAATAAAGTTGTTACGTTCGGTAATCTTGAATTTCCCGAAGGGGTGAATTTTGCTTTTTCGCGCGAACCGAGCGCCGGCAGCGGCGGCACGCAAGAGTTGCGCAAAAATTTTTTAGTGGAAACAGCCGAGTATGTCACCCGTTCCGCGCAATATACGCAAGTTTTTGTTTTAACCAAGCCGTTGCAATTACAAAAGCTCGGCTTGGCGTTGCAAAAATTCGGCGGCGAGGGTTTCCTGTGGTTGGAAATTCTCCAGGATGAAAAAGCGCCATCGGGGCAAATGGTTCCAGGCGCGCGTCTCGCCAGCAGCGGCTTGATCCCCATTAGCCAACTCAGCTCGCAGCCGGGTTATCGCTGGCAGGATTTTGATTTCACTAAAGCCAATTTGAAATTAGCGCCGGGGCGTTATTGGATTGCGCTCGGTTTCACCGGCACGCCGGTGATCAATTGGTTTTATTCTTACGGCAAACCCGTCGGCCCCAGTGACGGCACGCGCTACAAAACGATTCTTGATCAGGATTGGAGCAGCAGTTTGTCGTATGAATTTAATTA
>CAYUVM010000633.1:0-3200 GCA_964447935.1 uncultured Cytophagia bacterium
TGATTCATGGCGGGCCGCAAGGCTCGTTTGGCAATGATTTTCATTATCGCTGGAACCCGCAAGCGTACGCTGGGGCCGGTTACGCCGCAGTAATGGTGGACTTCCACGGCTCCACTGGCTATGGCCAGGCGTTCTGCGATGCGATCCGCGGCGATTGGGGCGGCAAACCGCTCGAAGATTTGCAAAAAGGTTTGGCCGCAACACTCGCGCGTTATCCGTGGATGGATGGTGAGCGTGTGGCGGCACTGGGCGCCTCGTATGGCGGCTACATGATCAATTGGATCGCCGGCAACTGGCCGGATCGTTTCAAATGTCTGGTGAATCACGACGGCAATCTCGACGAGCGCATGGCGTATTTCGACACCGAAGAATTGTGGTTTCCGGAGTGGGATCATAACGGCAATCCGTGGGATAATCCCGAAAATTATGCGAAGCACAATCCGATTGATCACGTGAAAAAATGGAAAACGCCTATGCTGGTCATTCACGGCGGTTTGGATTATCGCGTCGTCGATACGCAGGGCATGTCCACTTTCACCGCGCTGCAGCGCCGCGGCATTCCGAGCAAATTTTTATATTTCCCGGATGAGAACCACTGGGTGCTCAAACCGCAAAACAGTATTCAGTGGCATGAGACAGTGCTGGGTTGGCTGAATCAGTGGACCAAAGGCAACGGAACGAATTAATCATCGTACTCGTACGCGTTCTCATACTTTTACTCGCTTTTGCAAATCTAACGGCGAGTAGGAGTATGAGGAAGAGTACGAGAAAAAATTTTCATACATGACCGCCGACATCAAACACCTCAACGTTCTCGATTACCTCATCGTTGTGCTCTACATGCTTATGCTCAGCGGGGTGGGAATTTACTTATCGCGTTTCAATAAAACGGTTGATGATTTTTTTAAAGGCGGCGGCAAAATTCCGTGGTGGATTGCGGGCCTCTCGACGTTTGTTTCGGGATTCACCGCCTTCATGTTCGTGGCGGCGGCGGGGCACACGTACAAAAAAGGCCTCTCCGCCGTGGCGCTTTTTACTTCCGCATTGTGGGGATACGCCCTCGGTTATTTCGTGTATGCCGCCAAATGGCGGCGTGCGCGGCTCTCCTCGCCAATGGAATTTTTGACCAAACGTTATTCGCAAACCACGACGTATTATTATACCATTCTGTCCATCATTCCCGCCATTTTAGGAATGGGACTGGGCATTTACACGCTGTGCATTTTTCTCACGACGGCGCTGGGCATTGTCGGCTGGCAATTGCATTTGGGGATGGTGACGCTGAGCGGTTTAGAAGTTACCATGATTGTTACCGGCGTCGTTCTGCTTATTTATAACAGCGCCGGTGGTTTATGGGGCGTGGTGATCACCGACGTGATGCAATTTCTCGTGATCGTCATCATGACGCTGCTGATTTTCCCGCTCGCGTTTATTGCGTTGGGAAATGGCGCAGGCTTTGTTGCCGGCATGCAAAAACTTTGGACCGATGCTCCGAGTGGTTATTTGAGTTGGCAGGATATAACCGGCCGGCCCGGTTTTTATCTCGCCTATCTCACCAATATTTTTATTGGCTACAACGCCGCGTGGTTCATCGGCCAGCGTTACGACAGCGTGCCCACGGAACGCGATGCGCGCAAAATGGCGATTCTCTGCGGCGTGTTGAGTTTTCTGCTGCCGCTGCTGTGGATCACGCCGACGATGGCCGCGCGCCTACTCTTCCCTTCCATCCAAACACTTTGGCCGCAACTCACCGAGCCTGCCGAGGCATCTTTCGTCACACTCGCGTTAACCTTACTGCCCAATGGGATGATCGGTGTGGTGATGTCCGCGTTGCTGGCGGCGACGACCAGCTCGGTGGACACCGGTTTAAATTATCTCGCTTCAATCATCGTGCGTGATGTCTATGTCAAATTTCGCCCCACAGCGCCATCGGAAAAACAACAATTGCGCATGGGCCGGATCACGGTTCTGACTCTCGGTGGCTTGGCCATTATCTCCGCTCTAATCGTGCAAAAAGCCAAAGGCGTTTTTGATTTCGCCTTGATGTATTACTCGTGGTTCACACCTTCAATGTTGACGCCCGTCATGCTGGGTTTGGTTTATACGAAAACGCCCTCATGGTCGGCCATCGCAGCGGCCACCATCGGCTTGCTGCTGGTTTTGGCCGCCAACACGATTTTTGATTTCTCGGCGCATCAATACGAGGCCAATGTGTTTATCGGCGTGTTCGCGAGCGCTTTCGTCTTTTTCGCTTCGTCATTTTTTAAAGAGAAGGATGCTGCCGCACGCGAGCGCATTGGAAACTTTGCGCAAAATCTGGCCACACCCGCGACGGTTACCGAATACAAATGGGATTTTAACACCATGAACTCCTACAAAGTCGTTGGCGTGCTCACCGCGGGCGTTGGCGTTGTTTTAATTTTGCTGATGCTGGCGCCGGCTACGATTGAAGTCCGCACGCTCAATTTGATTGCGGGCGCAAGCACGCTGGTCGTCGGCTTAATCATGGTTTGGTATTTCAAAAAGAAAACAAACGAACGTTCTTAGTAACGCCTTCAGGCGTTCACTGTTGCAAAGTTAAACCACTCTCAAATTTTACAAGCGTCCTAAAGCGCAACTACAAACATGTCTCGTCCTGTTCGCCTCAGCCTCGCGCAATTGCCAACCATTATCGCCGGCCGCTCTTTCAAGGAGAAGCAAATCAGCAACCGGCAACAAATTCGCGCCAT
This sequence comes from uncultured Cytophagia bacterium, assembly GCA_964447935.1. Taxonomy (GTDB): domain Bacteria; phylum Zhuqueibacterota; class Zhuqueibacteria; order Zhuqueibacterales; family Zhuqueibacteraceae; genus Zhuqueibacter. Next base: position 2,730 of record CAYUVM010000633.1, read on the forward strand.
GTTAAAAACTGCCGGTGAACGCCGATCCGATCTCGTGCTCTTCGGCGAATACGCCAATCTGCATCATCACATGGGGTCGAGCGACAAACGCGAATATGTTGCCGATCCGATTCCCGGTGCTTTTACCCGGATGGTCGCGCAGGCTGCGAAAAAATATCAAATGCATGTCGCGATGCCGATGTTCGGCATATATCGCGGCGTACTCTCGAGTTGGGTGGTGTTATTCGATCGCGCCGGCAAAATGATCGGCTGTTACCAGAAAACGCATCCCACCATCTACGAACAAAGTATCGGTATCAAAGCCGGCGATGATTTGGCGGTTTACGAATTGGATTTCGGCAAAGTCGGCATCATGACCTGCATGGATATCGAGTATCCCGAAGTCGCACAAATTTTGATGCTGCGCGGCGCGGAGCTTTTGCTCTTTCCGCACGTGCAGGGCAGTTGGGGCGAAGTCGATTGGGAGATTCG
>CAYUVM010000634.1:0-3199 GCA_964447935.1 uncultured Cytophagia bacterium
AAATCGGCCAATCACATTTCCGATAAAAACGCCGGCGCCCAAAATCCGGAGGCGCCCAAAAATCTGCCACTGGGCCAACCATTTGCCAATGGCGTCGCGCGCGAAGCTGATACGGCGCCGACGCCGGAACTGCAAGCCGGGAAAACGCAAGCCGCCACTGCGCCTGAAACCTCTGATGAGTTGGTCTCATCGCGAATTGAAGCCGTCCGCCCAACGAACGGCGCGCCGTCGAATTTTCGTCGCGAATTTCTGACCGGCGAAACGGAAAATAATTCGCGTTGGCCGTATGCCAGCCGTTATCAACCCGGCTTGCAAAATTCTGAATCGCGCGCGCCGGAATTGGGCAGTTTCTCGCTCAACACCTACGCATGGGATTACGCGCCGTATTTGTTGTGGCTAAAAGATCGCGTCCAACGTAACATTTATCCGCCGCCGGCCTTCACGCAAATGGGCATCATTAGCGGCCGGACAGTTTTGCGGTTCCGCATTACGCGCACCGGCGTGTTACAAAATTTAACTTTACTGGGCTATGAGGGCCACAAATCTTTAATGGAAACCAGTCTGCGCGCCATTCAAGCTTCCGCGCCGTTCAAAACGTTGCCGCAAGATTTTCCCGAAGAATATTTGGAGGTGACGGCGCAATTTGAGTACACGGTTTATCGCTAAAACGTCGCATCGTCAAACGCGAAAACATAAAATTTTTTATGGCCGATCCCAACTCCCCGCAATGGCTGGAATGGGCGCGCGAGATTCAAGCCCTGAGCCAGACCGGACTGACCTTCACGCAAAATGAATATGAACGCGAGCGCTATCGCCGGCTTTCGGAAATCGCGGCAGAAATTGTGGCGGGCCACACCGGGCTTTCAAAAGAAGGCGTGCAAAAAGATTTTCTCAGTCAGCCGGGTTATGCCACGCCGAAAATCGACGTGCGCGGGGCGGTGGTTCGTGAAAATAAAATTTTACTCGTGCAGGAACGCACCGATCAATGCTGGGCGATGCCGGGCGGCTGGGCTGACGTCGGCGATCTCCCTTCGGAGATGGTCGCGCGCGAAGTGTTTGAAGAAAGCGGCATGCGCGTCGTCGCGAAAAAAGTGATTGGCGTTTATGACGCCAATCGTACCGGCCGGCCGATGGAGTTTTATCACGCCTTCAAAATTATTTTTTTCTGCGAAATCACCGGCGGCGAACTGCGTTCCAGCAATGAAACCCTGGCAGCCAAGTTTTTCGATTTTGAGAAATTGCCCCCGCTCTCATTAAATCGCACCAACGAAAGGCATTTGGCCGAAGTACTGGCGCATGTGCGAGATCCCAATCGTGCGGCGGCGTTTGATTGAGAATTTTCGTAGTAGCCCTTTAGTCTTTTTTAAGTTGGATTTTTGCAAAAAGGTAAAGATTTTTTGACCACCAAGACACGAAGACACTAAGAAAAACCTTAGGGCCTTGGAGTCTTCGTGGTAAAACTGGATTGTGGCTCGTTGGATTTTCGATATATAAATAGAAATGCTATTCAATTTTAATGCGCAAACTTACGGCTCGACCTTCGCTGCCCTCTTGCAAGAAGCGCGTCTCGACCCGCTCGACGCCGGCGAGCCGAATAGCGGAGCAAAATCAATACTCGCCGCATTGACGATTGAAAAAGCTTTTGCGCCGCATCATATCGCCGATTCTGCAATGGCGCGCGCCTGTCTCGCCGGCATTTGGCTCCAGCACAATTTTCTCGAAGAATCGCATCAGATCAGCCAAGCTATCGCCACGACGACCGGCAGTTACTGGCACGGCCTCATGCATCGCCGCGAGCCGGATTTTTCCAACAGCAAATACTGGTTTCATCGTGTGGGTGAGCACCCGATTTTTGCGCCGTTGCGTTTGGCCGCCGCGGAATTGGCTGCGACAAATGCGCGCGTGGCCGCAACGGATTTTCTCCTCAACCAATCGCGCTGGGATCCGTTCGCATATATCGATCTTTGTGAAATCTGTGTTCAGCACCAGTCACCGGCAGAAACCTTGTGCCGCCAGATTCAACGGGCGGAATGGAATTTGTTGTTTGATTATTGCTATCAGCAGGCGGTGGGAAAGTGAGGCGATTTGTAAGTCTGTTATTAACAACTGGCATGACCGTGAAGTTTTTTAAACCACGAAGACACGAAGACACTAAGAAAAAAATTTTGGTTTCGTGCCTTGGTGCCTTCGTGGTTATCTTTGGCTACGGCTTTGACGCGTTACTGTTTTCTGTTGCTTTGCCGCAACCGCATTGGCAACACGGCGATTACCAAACCACGACGCACAAAAACTTTCGCAACAACAAACTTTTCCAACAGACCATCGGGTTCAATCAAATTGACTATCCCTTGTTGCATGCAGCAATCTTTTTCGTCACCAACGAGACGCGCGTCAAAAACAAACGTCCGCCGCTGCGCTTTGCCCTTGAACTGGAACGCGCCGCCTATCATCATTCCAAACGGATGGTGGAACAAAACTTTTTCAGCCACGAGAATCCTTTCGATAAAACGCGCAAAACTTCGCAGCAACGTGCCGAGCTGGCCGGTATCAAAAATCCCATGCTCGCGGAAAATATTGCCACGCATTTTGGCATTCAGTACAAAGCGAATGCGCCGATCTATCCGGTTGATCGGCTCAAAGGCACGTTCAGCTACGAGCATGGCGGCCCGCTGATTCCGCCTCACACCTATCTTTCCTTTGCCGAGGCCATCGTCAAACAATGGATGGATTCCCCCGGCCATCGCGAAAATATTTTACATCGGGATGCCCTGCAACTCGGCTGCGGCGCATATTTTTATCACGACCGCACGTTTCACAACATGCCCAAGTTCAAGGCCACGCAGAATTTTCAGTTGTACCGCAACATCATCCCCGACCGCGTGACAGATCAGTGGCCGTGAATGTTTGTAGTCGCGCCTTTAGGCGCTGTCATTTAAATCATGCACCGGCTCCTAAAGGAGCTACTACAAATCCCTTATTTGACAAACAAACACTTCTTCATGCTCTCAAATCTCCCCGCCCTGATCCTGATCAAATAAACGCCTGAACCCACCTCCGTCGCATTCCAAACGACGCTGTGCGATCCACTCGCTTGCGGCTCATTCACCAGCGACGCCACCCGCTCACCGCGAAGATTGTACACGCTCACTTCCACGTGATTCGCTTCCGGCAGCGAATAAATAATCTGCGTCGCCGGATT
>CAYUVM010000635.1:0-3191 GCA_964447935.1 uncultured Cytophagia bacterium
TATTGCTGCAACCACCCGCGAGTTGTCAGCGGCCCTCCGCGACGGGCGTTTTCGCCAGGATTTGTTTTATCGCCTCAATGTCATTTCGTTTTATCTGCCGGCGCTGCGCGAGCGTGGCGACGACGTGCTGCTGCTGGCGCGTCATTTTCTGGCCCATTATGCTAAAGAATATGAAAATGGTTTGGCTGGCTTCGCGCCCGAAGCGGAAGCTTTGCTGAAGAGTCACCACTGGCCTGGCAATGTGCGCGAATTGCAACACACGATCGAGCGCATCGTGCTGTTAGCTGATGGACAGCACGTCACCCGTGAAGCCCTGGCCGAAGCCATCGAGTCGGATACGCCGAGCCACATGTCCGAGAAAAACCAGACGACGACGGTGAAGATCGAAATTCCGCCTCAAGGCATGAGCCTAGACGATGGTGAAAAGAAACTCATTCTCGCAGTGTTGAAAGAAATGCATTGGAATAAACGCCGAACCTGCCACGCGCTCAAAATTTCCCGCCCGCGTTTAGACCGCAAGATTGAGAAATATAATTTTAAAATTCCTGCCTGTAATGGTAACGACATGTTACCATAATCAAAAAGTGCATGGGTAACGAGCCGTTACCATTCTTTAAAAACGCTGCTGGCCCCGGCAATAGGCAATGCAATAAAGCCTGCAAATAAAGAGATTTTCTGCATAAAAAACGACATCAGCAACTGGCATAGCCTTTGCGTAATATCCCGGCAACGCTAAGGAAAACTGAAATCAGAAGCGATTTAATCTAACGACCAAGGAGGTCAAAATGCAAAGCAACTCAAAAACGCAATCATCGTGGTTCGCAATAATTTGGATCATGGTTGCTCTGGCGCTGTTCGCTTGCGGCAAAAATGCGGCGTTCTCGCCCATGGCTCCCGAGCAAAATCAAGTGTCCGCGCTGGAGAAAAAGAAAAAAAATATCTTCACTTGTTCCAGCAGTCCGACGCATTTAATGTGGGCTAAATGGGATGATGATGAAGAGGCCATCAGCACGGCAATCATCGGTCCAGCGGGCGGTGTGTTGCTGCACGCGCAGCATCGTTTGGAAATTCCGGCAGGAGCATTGAGCGCTCCCATTCAGGTAACCTTTTCAACCGTGTTTTCCGACACGATGATCTTCGAATTCGAGCCGGATGGCACGCAGTTCGCCAAACCCGTCAAACTGGTTTTCAATTTTAATCATGCTTGCGACCAGGGTGTCGATGTTTCAAGGCTCGGCGTGGTGGTGTGGAATCCCACGATGCGTGTGTGGGACGCGGTTCCGAGTAAAGTAGATTCAGTTTTGGAAGAAGTGAGCGGTGATGTGGCCGGCTTCACGCCGCACTTTTCCCGCTACGCCATTACCAAATAATGCGCGGCACGATGCCCGTAACGTTCAGGATGGCGTGAGGCGAAAGGTGCTGCCGGGCCGGCGACCAATGCAAAAGGCAAACAATCTCCGGGGCAAATTTTAGAGAAATCGTTTCGTGGCAAAAAAGAACAAAAAAAATTCTCCACCTGCAAAAATTCGTCAAGACTTGTTCTGGGAGAAAATGCAGAATTGGTTGGCGGAGACGCAGGAAGCCCCTCGAGGTTGGGAGACGCAATTTCGCAACCTGCAGTCACTGGTCGCGCAGGCGTTTGAAGAAAAGGCGCAAGAACAACGCGTGCGGAATTTTGAAAGCGCGGTGGCGCAATGGCGCGAACGCTTTACCAGAAACATGACCAGGGCGCAAGAAATCGACATTCAGCTTTGGTCGGGAAAAGCTTACGAAACCTTTGGCGCCTGGGATCAGGCCCTGGCGGCGTACAAACAGGTTGTCGCGTTGAGCGATTCACCAGATTTAAATAGCCAAAAAGCTGAAGCGCTCAGTTGGATTGGTCACATTCACGGCATGCGCGGCCAATGGGCGCCGGCATTACCAGCGTACGAGGCGAGTTTGCGCTTATGTCAGGCGTGTGGCGACCGCGCCGGCGAAGCAAACGCCTATCACAGTCTCGCCATTTTATCCTTTGAGCAAGGTGAACTGAAGCGCGCGGCTTCTTATTGGGCGCAAGCATTGGAAATGGCGGAAACGGTAAATGACACTCATTTGGCCGCCAAAGTTTACAACAATCTGGGCGCGGTCGCGAATGTGCAAGGACAGTGGGAAAAAGCGCTGGCTTGTTACGGCGAAAGCATTCCGCGTTTTGAAAAGGTCGGCGAAAAACGCGGTTTGGCTGAGACGTATCACAACATGGCAATGACTTACACTGATGTTGGCCGCGCGGCGGAAGCCAGTGCTTTTTATGAAAAAAGTTATCACATGGCGCAGGAAATGGGCGATGTGCGATTGCGGGCGAACGTGCAAATCAATCGCGTGAAATTATATTTGGCGATTCGCGATTGGGCCGTGGCCCAGGCGTTGTGTAATCAGGCGCTGCAAATTTATTTGCGCTTGCAAGATCGTTTGGGCGAAGCCGAAGCTTATAAATTTTTCGGCGTGATTTGCCTCGGTCGCGAAGAATGGACGGCGGCAAAATCGTATTTTGAAAAAAGTATTGAATTGAACCGAAAATTTAAAAGTCCATTAAGCGAAGCCGAAGCCCATCTCGAGTATGCGCGGCTGTTGAAGCGGAAACGCTCTGTCAGGGCGGCTCGCCAGCAATATAAATTAGCGGCGGGTTTGTTTAAGCGCCTCAAGGTTCTGCAAGAAGTTGAGAAGATCAAAAAAGAAATTAAAGAATTGCCGTCAACCAACTAAAAACGCTTTAAAATCAAAAGATTTCTCGAACACATGCAATCATGGGAGTTTTGGTGAGGGATGCAAGTTTAGCTCTTGAATGCGGCGCGGTGTCTGCTCTGGTGCCTCCTTTGTTGTTGTATCCTTAGCGAATGATTCAACAATAACTAACAGCATGATGCCAACTATTTGAGAGCGCTGAATGCATCCCTCACCAAAACCCTGTCTCTGGTTTTAGGGTAATTTGAAATTTTATCAAGGAAAGCAAAATATCATGGATACCGACAGCCCGCGCATTTTATTCTACTCGCACGACGCCTATGGCATGGGCAACATTCGCCGCACGTTAGCGATATGCGAGCATCTCACCAAAACCATTCCTAACGTGGCAATTTTGATCATCACCGGCTCGCCCATCATCCATTCTTTTCAGATGCCGGAGCGCGTCGATTATGTCAAATTGCAGTGCC
>CAYUVM010000636.1:0-3190 GCA_964447935.1 uncultured Cytophagia bacterium
CAAATTGCGCCGCGCCGTAAAAGACTGCGTCGAGCGCGGCGAAATGCCTTTTCTCTATTCGCATCCGGTTGATCGCATGCGCGCCGTGTTGGAAAAAGTCGGACACGCAGTTATCGGCCGGCTTGCCCGTCACGGTTTGGTTTTGCGTTTTGACCGTTTCGTTCATCAGGCGCTGGGGAAGAATTTTTTTTCTGCGGCGTTGGCAGGTGCGGCCAATCCTCTGCTCCAAGCGTGGTCGTGGAAAGGAAGTTCTGGAACCCGCCACGATGCTGTTGTTCGTGTGCAGGAACAAAATAATTTTGGTGACGAATTTGATGGCTTGTTTATCCGTGTTGCCAAAAAGTACCCGGTTATCGCCGAACGCGATGCAAAATTTTTGGCGTGGCGTTTTGGGCAAAATCCCGTGCACCCGGATTTTAAAGTATTTCGTCTCGAAGCCGGAGGCCGTTTGCGAGGCTATGCCGTCGTCGATTTAAAAGGTGATGGCGCGCGCATTTTGGATTTCTTGATTGAAGAACAGCGTCACGATTTGCCGCTGTTGCTCACCGGCATTATTCGTTGGCTGCGGCCACAAGGTATTTGCAGTGTGTCAGTGCGGGCTAATAACAATAACCCGGTGTTGTCACTGCTCCGTTCGTTTGGACCGACCTCGCTCGATACGATTAATTCGGGGATTGCATTGCATGTTTCCGCCGGCGAGGCGAGTCATATCATGCTCGATGAACGCAACTGGTTTATGACTCAAGCCGACCGCGATACATAACACTGATCGCAGCTCTGATTAGCACTTGAGACTTGAAAAGTTTTCAAAATTCCCGTGTTTAAAACTGTTACTTTAAATTTGCGCTGTTTGCAGAACTTTAAGGTTCAGTTGTTCTGATCATCTATTGTAGTTTTTATCATGAAACCCTCCGTTGAAAAAATTCGCGTCGCTCACGTCTCGGCTTCGTTGCATTATGGCGGCAAGGAGAACGGTGTGGTTAATTTAGTCAATCGCCTCGATCCCGCGATTTTTGAAAATTATATCTTCACCTATGTGCGCGGCGGGGCGCTGGCACGACGAGTCGATCCGACGCGGTGTCGCGTCGTTGAATTGGGGGATAAGCTCGGCGGCGACTATCGACTGTATTTCAAACTCGCGCGCGAGTTTCGCCGCTATCGCATTCATATTGCGCACACCCACTCCTGGGCCACTGTGATGGAAGGGATTATTGGGGCGCGACTGGCGCGAGTGCCGATCATCATTCACGGCGAGCACGGCACAATGAAAACCGAGACGAAATTACACATTCAAATTCAACGGGCGCTTTGGCACAGCACGGATCAGATGCTGGCGGTGTCTAATGTCTTGCGCGAAAATTTGCAACGCCAATTCAATTTTCCCAAAGAAAAAATTCGCGTGATCGCCAACGGTGTTGATCTGTCACGTTTTGCGCTCACGCGACAGAGCGACGATTACAAAACCCGGCTCGGTTTGCCGGCAAACGCGCTGGTGTTTGGCGCCATCGGCCGCGTGGTGCCGGTGAAAGCCTATTCCACACTCTTGCAAGCGGCGAAGCTGATTTTCGATGAAATTCCCATGGCGCATCTGGTGATGGTCGGCGACGGCCCGCAACTGGAAGCACTCGTGCAATTGGCGGAGGAATATCAAATCGCCGCGCGCGTGCATTTTCTCGGTGCGCGCAAAGATGTGCCGGAGATTCTTCGGGCATTCGATGTGTTTGTATTATCTTCTGAAAGCGAGGGGATGTCGAATACCATTCTCGAAGCCATGGCTTCGGCCCGGCCGGTGGTCGCCACCGCCGTCGGCGGCAATCCCGAGTTGGTCGTGGACCGCGAGACTGGTTTGCTCGTTCCACCGCATGATCCGCCGGCGATGGCTGCCGCAATCATGAAGCTCTTACGCGATACCGAATTGTGCCGGCAAATGGGGTGGCTCGGCCGCCAGCGTGTTGAAGAAAAATTCAGCCTTGAAGTAATGGTCCAAAATTATGCGAATATTTATCTCGAAACGTTTCGCCGGCGTTTTAAATTGCCCCAAAATGTCCGCGACTGTGCGTACGAGCGTGTTGCCGCCTGAAACTAATTGAGCACTTGCCGCGTTTGTTTCATTAGTGAAAGAAGCCGAATCGGTTCAAGGTTTTGCTTGACTTTTAAGGCCTGTTTTCATAAAATGAAATCACCGCACTTCGAACGGCATTTTATATTTAAGGAGATGATCTCATGCGGATACGTTGCTTTTTCGCGCTAGCCGCCCTTTTAATGCTCAATGTCACCCATAGTTCGGCGCAAATGCGTCTCACCGGCATTCGCCTCGGTTATCTCGATCCGAAAGGCTCACAGGCGGGTCTCATGCTCGGCATGGATTTGACGGCGCAGGTTGATGAATCGGTCGAGCTCGGCATCACTTTCAATGGTTTTCGCAGAAGTTATGAGAAGACGACGACCATCGCGCAAGTCGTGAGCGCCGGAGGGTTAATCGAAAAACAGGTGCAGCAGGAATTGGCGTTCACGACGTTTTTTCTGCCGATTTTAGCCGAAGCCATCGTTCACTTTGGACAGGAAGATTTTCATCTGTTTGCCAATGGCGGCTTGGGCTACGAAATGTTGTGGAATAAAGAAAATAATTTGGTGCAACAAAAACGCGACTGGCGTTACTACGACGGTTTCACCTGGTTGGTCGGCGGCGGTTTTCAACAACGCATCGGCAGCCGCTCGGCTTTCATCGGCGAAGTGTTTTATCATAACGCCATTGTCAAACGCGACCAGACGAAGAATGCGGAAGGACTGCCGGTTTGGAGCCAGGTGGATCTCTCCGGCCTTGGTTTTCGCGGTGGCTTGCGTTTTGGGCTGTGGTAAATTAAAAAACGTTAGACAGTTTGCCCCGATAGTTCTGCTAAATAATTAATGAGCGCCGGGGCAAACTGGCAAACGGGCTAACTTTTCATCATATTTGCCATGGGCATGTACGGACGACAATACGAGGTCAATCTTGGCGGCGGTGGCCTTTCGCCCGCGGTCAAATATCTCATTCTCACCAACGTCGGCTTATTCTTCATCCAATACCTGATTCTGAGCAAATTCAGAATGTTTGGCGTGGTGGCGGCAGAATGGTTTATGTTGGTTCCAGATTGGGTGGTGCATAAAGGCGCGATCTGGCTGTTGGTGACGTATATGTTTATGCACGGCC
>CAYUVM010000637.1:0-3175 GCA_964447935.1 uncultured Cytophagia bacterium
TGGCGCAGCATCCGCTTGCGAAGGCGAGAGACCCAGAAACACCGGCGTTTGACTGACGCGGAGATGATACCGCAGATTTACCGGCACAGTATTGTGTGGGATTATTTTATTGCCGGCCGCAAATTGTTTTCCCAATTGCCTCTTGCCTCTGCTGTAAAATCTAAACTCCTGCAGCCCCGATCATCCCTGGCAAAAAATGAGTGAAGAAAAATTTACTTCGCTGGATATTCCCCCAAGCGATTTTGTTTCGGCCGCCTGCCCGCTCTGCGGCGGTGAACGCAGCGAATTGTTTCGCGCTGCGCCCGACCGTTTCTCGCCCCAAGCCGGGGCATTGTATAAAATTCACCGATGCCTGCAATGCAACATGATTTATTTAAACCCCCGCCCGGCGGAAGAGAACAGCGGCCGGTTTTATGAACGCGCCGATTATTTGCCCTTTGCCAGTTTAACCGCGGCGCCGTCTTTAATTGCGCGTGTTTACGAGCGGGTCCGTCGCGCCAACCTGCGTTGGAAGCGCCGGGTTGTCACCGAATTTTTGCAGCGAAATAATGATAAAAAAGCCGCAGGGAAATTGCTCGATGTGGGCTGCGGCACCGGCGAATTTCTCGCTGAGATGAAGTTGGCCGGCTGGCAGGTGGAAGGCCTGGAACGCGATGAGCGTGCGGCCAAATGGGCCCGCGAACAACAGCAAATTCCTGTGACCGCGGGCCGGGTTGAACAACTCACGGCTTCGACCCAACAGTATGATTTAATTACCCTCTGGCATGTGCTGGAGCATCTTTATCGTCCCGGTTTGGCACTGGAAATTCTTGCCCAACGGTTGCGCAACGATGGCTGCCTGCTGATCGCCGTGCCGAATATCGCCGGCGTCGATGCGCGCGTTTATAAATCAAATTGGGTCGCGTTAGATGCGCCGCGCCATGTCAATCATTTTTCTTTGGAAACATTGGGGCGGCTCGCCGCCAAACAAGGGCTGACGCTGCGCTGGTGGCGGCAGTTGCCGCTGGATAATTTTTTCAACACGCTGATGAGTGAAAAACTCGCGGCGCAACAACGGCGCGGGAGATTTTATTTATGGCCGCTGCGCCTGCTGCGCGCTTTGGGCGTGGCGTGCATTTCATACCTGGGCGGCAGCCACACGCCATTTTCGTATGCCTCGTATGGTGCGAGTTTGGTTTGCTTCTTTGAAAAGAACCGGCGTAACCCGGACGGCGCGTCTACGAAAAATTAATGCCGAAACGCCTGCTGATTATTTTTAGCGCAGCATTGATAATGTGTTGCGCCTGCCAACGCAAGCCCCCTAACAGCACCGGCGATGAGAAGGGAATTATTGTCATCGCGGACTCCTCTGATTTTGTTTTTTTGCAGGAGGAATTGGCGCGAACATTTGAGCGCGAAATTCTCACTCCGTGGCCGGAAAAAATTTTCGCTTTAAAACAGATTCCGGTTGCCCAAATGAGAAACCATATTCTTCATCCACGGCTTTTGCTGATCGGCATTCTCGATAGCGCGACACCGGCCGCCGAAAAAGTCAAAGCAATGTTAACGCCCGAAATCGAAGCGCGCATACGGCGCGGTGAGAATTATGTGTTTAAAAAAGACGACCCTTGGGTGAAAGATCAAACTCTCCTCGTGCTCAGTGCTGTGCAACGCGACACGCTACGACATCGGATCGCCGCGCATCGTGATGAGTTGTTTGAATGGTTCAATCAACCGTTGAATGAAGCCACACAACGGGTGATGTTTAGTCAATTTGAGCAAAGGGAACTGGGAGAGTCTCTACGCCGCCAATACAACTGGGCTGTGCGCATTCAACACGATTATCATCTTTATAAAAATTTGCCGGGGGAAAATTTTGTGATGTTGCGGCGTTCTTATCCTGAGCGCTGGCTAATGGTGAGTTGGCAGAATGCAGCCACGGCAAAAAAACTGACGCCTGAAGCAGTTGTGCAGTGGCGCAATTTACTTGGCAAAAAATTCGCTGAACAAGATAAAGTTGTTGAAAATTCGCTAAAAATGTGCGAAATTGAATTCGCCGGCTATCGCGCCCAGGAAGTGCAAGGACTTTGGGAGAATGAAAAGCAAATTGCCGGCGGCCCCTTTAAAACTTGGGTTTTTTATGATGAAAATTGGCGCCGGCTTTTTCTCGTCGATATTGCCGTGTTTGCGCCCGGCAAAGAAAAAATAAAATATTTGCGCCAGCTCGAAATTATGGCGCGAACGTTTCAGGTCCAGCCGCAGAATCGTGAAAATGTGAAGTAACAACGATTGATTCAGTTCCGGTTTGGAAGACACCAGGAAATGGCTGTGTGACCTTAAGGAAAAATGTTCGGAACCGCCTGAAACCGAAAAAGAGAAATGGCTTGAGTTTATAGTCAAACGATTAATCTGAACGAGGGAGAAAACCATGCCGAGCAAACGCCAAAATACTACGGCGGGCACAACCCGCAAAATGAAGAAGCGCCACAAAAAAGAAAATCCAAGCTTAAATCTTTTGTTGAAAAGACTGGACAAAAAAATTGATCAGCGTTTTGATATGCTTGATCGGAGAATTGATGGCGTTGATCAAAAGGTCGACTCGGTTGATCAAAAGGTCGACGCGGTTCGACAAGAAGCAGCAGTTGAATTCAAAACCATTCGCGGCGAAATGGCGGAAGGTTTAAATGCCGTTCGCGGCGAAATGACGCAAGGTTTGAATGCCGTTCGCGGCGAAATGACGCAAGGTTTGAATGCTGTTCGCGACGATATGGCGGAAGGTTTAAATGCCGTTCGCAGTGAAACAGCACAAGGTTTAAATGCCGTTCGCAGCGAAATGACGCAAGGCTTTGATTCGCTTCGCCAGGAACTCGTCGCCGAGATGAAGCATGTTTCTGATGGGGCATATGAACATTACTTGCGAATTGAAAATGAAAGGCGTGCTGATATTGCAGAGTTTCGAGACAATCAGCGGCGCTTGTTGACCAGTTACGACAATGCGGCGAAAAATTATGACCAATTCGCCAACGATAGCAAGATCATCGACGCCGAGCATCAGGATTTGAAGCGTGACGTTGAAACGCTGAAGAAACGCGATATGGAAAAAGCCGCGGCTATCGAAAAGATCGAAAAAGAAATTGATAAATTGAAAGCCGCTTGATATGCCGCAACGAATCGGCGTTATCGGCACGTTTATTCG
>CAYUVM010000638.1:0-3169 GCA_964447935.1 uncultured Cytophagia bacterium
TAGCATACTCGAAAAAGATTGCGCCGTAAAAAACTGCGTAAAATTTTCGAAAGCACCACCTTTTAAAACGACACTTACCATAACAATGCCGGCCAGCGCCGCCATTTTTAAAAAGGTAAACACGTTCTGCGTCCACGCGCCCATTTTGAGGCCAAAGCAATTCAGTGTCGTGAGCACGACGGTTGACAGCATGGCGACGATTTTAATTTCGGCGTCGCTCAGCGGAAAAAAATAGCCGAGATACTGCGCGAACGCCACGGCAATCGCGGCAATTGACGCGGTGTTGATCACCATGAACGCGCCCCAGCCATAGAGAAATCCCCACACCGGCCCATAGGCCGCGCGCAAATAAACAAACTGGCCGCCGGCTTCCGGCATGGCCGCGCCCAGCTCAGCAATCGCCAGCGCGCCCATCAGGCTCACGAGGCCTCCGACCACCCAGACGATAACGGTTAGAGCCGAACCTTGTGCATGCAGCGCAATCGTCGCCGGCACAATGAAAATCGCTGAGGCGATCATCGTGCCGGCGTTGATCATCGTAGAATCAAGTAAAGTTAATTCTCGTCGTAGCTCGGGTGCATTTTCAGAATGAGGCATGTTCAGATTTCTCGTTTCCTTGTTCGTCACGGGTTCATCGAGAATATGAAGTTAAAAAATAAAATTAGCCACTGGTCCTTGAGGTTTTCGATAAAAAGAAAACGCCACTTGCCTTTCACCTTGAACAAGCGGCGTTTTCTTTATGGTAAAACGTAAGGCAAAAATTACGTTTGGCGTTTTACCTTAACAACGCCATCTTCCTCACTTCCACAAACCTTCTCGCCTCCGTCAAGCTCTGCACTTCAAGACGATAGTAGTAGATCCCGCTGGTGAGCGCCGCGCCGAAGAAGAGAACTTCGTGCCGGCCGGCCGGCTTCTGGTTATTCACAAGCTGGGTGACCTCTCTGCCGACAACATCGTAGTCCGTGAGTTTCACCAGCGCCGCACTCGGCAATTCAAAACGAATATTCGTTGTCGGATTAAAAGGATTGGGGTGGTTCGGATAGAGCTTGAATGAGGTCGGCAATGTTTCGGTCGCACTCAACGCAATGCTGCCTTTGGCCAGCGCGCCGCCAGTCAGTCCCCGAAACTCGATTTCATCGATATAGACGTCATCATTATCGTCGCTCGCGTCGCACATGAACCGCAGTTTTGCGTTGGTTGGAAAGGTGTATAAGCTGCGAGAAATCGTGACGACCTGATGATAAAACGTGTTATTCGCAATACTGCCCGCCCGCACAATGTTGGCAACGGTCTGCCACGTGGTGCCGTTGAAATATTGAACAAAGAAATTCTCATTCGTTTCCAGGCTCACCATCTTGAACCAGAAATCAACTTCCAGCGTTTGGTAGCCCGTCACATTGTAGCTTGCCGTATGATAGAATGACGAAGCCGCGCTGCTGTTATCCTGAATATCCGCCGCCGCAACGCCTTGATGCGCATGCGTGCTGCCGGTATAACGCGACATGTCCGCGCCGCCGTCGGTGTAACTGCCCATGCCGCTCTCAAAGTTGTCAAAGGTGATCACCTGCCAAACATTCGCGGCGGTTTGGAACGTATTATCCTCGGAGGTCGCCGCATTGCCAAAGGGGTCAGTCGATTTAACGCGGTAGTGATAGAGCGTGTTGGCTGCAAGATTGCTTAGGGTAATACTGTGGCTGGTGACGTTCGTGCTGTTCGAAATCGTGCTTCCATACCCGGTGGTCAAGCCATATTCAATGACGGAATTTGAATTTTCGTTGGTGGTCCAGGTGATGAGCGCGCTGATGCCGGTCACATTAGTCGCTTGCACATTCGCAATAACCGGCGCCGTAAAATCCGTAACGCCGGTGGCCAAAACCAAATTGGGATAAATATTTTCATCTGCCAGCGGAATAATGCGGCTTTGGCTCGGCCAAAATCCATCGCTGCCCGTGCCGACTTCCGTGGTAAAACCAAACACTTTGCCTTTCAGGGTCTGCTCGCCATACAGCCAATCATTGGCTTCGCCGTTGACCGTATAACCGACGGTTTGATTGGCCGTGCCATCACTATAATTGTTGAATTGGGTCATGTCCTGTCCCCAGGCGACGTATACCGAATGATCGGGCGTATAAAAATTGGCGATATAACCCCAGGGAAAGATCAAATAGTTGCCATAAGAGTGATAATTGTTTGCCATGCGAAATTGGCGGCCGAGGGCAAAATTGCGCATCACCTGCGTCTCGGGTTCCGAAAATGCCGCGGTGCCGCGATAGGTTTCGCTCGAAGGCGTGGGGCTGGAGCCGCTGTTGTTATAGCCCCATTGATAGCCGTAGTTGCGGTTTAAATCCACGCCGAAAGTGCCGTTGCCGTTGTTGCGCCGGTTCTTGCGCCACATGCCGCCGCCGTTCGGATTCGTTTGCTGGTTGTAAACGTAACCGTCCGGATTCACCACCGGCACAAAAAACAACTCGCGGTTATCGACGAGATTGGTCACCGTGGGATCAGTGCCATAATTTTCCAGCATGTACCACATGAAATAAATTACCGTGGTCATGCTTTGCGGCTCGCGCGCATGATGCAGGCCGGTATACAAAATCTCCTGCTCGCTTTCATCCGCATCGGGATTGTCGGAAATCTTCACCATCCAAATCTGGCGGGCTTCGAGCGAGTTTCCAATTGCTTGGCGAACGGTGATGAGATTCGGATATAGCGCGCGCATGTTATCCAGCTCGGTGACCACTTCGGCAAATGTGAGATAGCCGCCCATGCTGCCGAAATGAAAATTTGCCGGGGTCGCGTAGAGTTGGCTCATCTGCGTTTCGAGCGCCTGCTGCTCCGCGCGGCTCATCTGCGGGCGGTTGCGATACTCCGCTTCCATATCGTCAATCATCACCTCGTGCCGCCGGCCCGTATTTTTTAAAATCGCCACTTCCTCGTTGTTGAGCACGACATCAAAATAGGAGCCCCGATAATCGATGTGATCAACGGCCAACCCGGCCTGGGCCAGTGCGCCGATGTCATCTTTACTCGCAATAAAAATCCGCACCTGGCTGTATTTGTATTGCACCGGTCGGGCTTGCGCCTGTAGCGCGGATAAATTTTGCGCCTGCACCGTCGAGAAAGCAATGAGGGCGCAACTCAGACACGCCAGGATTGAGCTAAAATAATG
>CAYUVM010000639.1:0-3164 GCA_964447935.1 uncultured Cytophagia bacterium
ACGGCCAATTGGTCGACGACACCACGAAAAAGACTATTACCACCGTATCATCGCGCACGAAAGAGCTGCAGGAAGAATTGAAAGTCCTGCCGGATAAAAGCCAAACTGCCAAAGTTGTGGGCAAAGCTTTGGCGAAAAAAGCGCTGTCGCTGAACATCAAAAAAGTGGTGTTTGATCGCAACGGATATTTGTATCACGGCCGGGTCAAGGCCTTGGCCGAAGGCGCGCGTGAGGGTGGTTTGGAATTTTAACGTAGCCTCCGCTTTTCCTTAAATAAGCAAAATGAAAGCCGGAGTCGCGTTTGGAAGTTTGTGGGTTTTCAGATGCTGCTGCATTGCAGCAGTTTATGGAGAATATTTGTGCGTAAAGAGAGAATTAGCTCAAACGAATTGGAATTAAAAGAGCGCGTGATTGCCATCAATCGCACCGCCAAAGTGGTCAAGGGCGGTCGCCGATTTGGGTTCAACGCCATTGTGGTGGTCGGCGACGGCAATGGTCATGTCGGTTATGGCCTCGGCAAAGCCAACGAAGTCAGCGATGCGATTTCCAAAGGCGCGGATAACGCCAGGAAAAATTTGGTGCGCGTTCCCATCCTCAAGCACACGCTGCCCCATGAAGTGAAAGCCAAATTTGGCGCCGCCCATGTGTTTTTGAAACCGGCCTCGCCGGGCACGGGCGTTATCGCCGGCGGCCCGGTGCGTGCGATAATGGAAGCGGCTGGCGTGCAGGATGTGTTGTCGAAAATCGTCGGTTCTTCCAATCCCCATAATGTCGTCAAAGCCACCATCGAAGCGTTATTGAATTTGATGGATGCCGCGACCCTGGCGAAACGCCGCAATATGACGATGCCGGAGCTGTTCAGTCGGCGTTTGGTGGAATAAGAATTTGGGTTTGTCGTGGCGTTGCCAATGGATGCGTTGGCGGCAAAGAGTGTTGAATAAAATTTGTGAACGATACGTTGGTTATGAACAAAAATACGAAAAAATTAAAAATCACCCAGACCCGCAGTCTTATTGGTCAAAAGCAGGATCAGCGCGACACGGTAAAGTCTCTGGGACTGCACCGCATTCGCCATTCGGTCATGCATAACGACACCCCCCAGATTCGCGGCATGGTTAATAAAGTTATTCATCTGATTCGGGTTGAAGAGGTCTGAGATGGATTTAGGAAACTTACAATACGCGCCGCGCTCGCGCAAAAAGCGCAAACGCCTCGGTATCGGTGAAGGCTCCGGACATGGCGGCACCTCGACCAAAGGCCACAAAGGCCAGTTGTCGCGCGCCGGCACGAAGACCAATCCGTGGTTTGAAGGCGGGCAAATGCCGCTGCAGCGCCGTCTCCCCAAGCGCGGGTTTACGAATATTTTTCGGGTTGATTATCAAGCGGTCAATTTGACCAAACTGGCGCGCCTGAAAGACGTGACGGAAGTGACGCCGGAAGTGCTGTATAAAAATGGGCTGATTGGCAAAAAAAATGAGCGGATCAAGATTCTCGGCAGCGGCGAATTAAAAAAGGCGCTGACGGTTCACGCGCATGCCTTCAGCAAAAGCGCGCTGGAAAAAATTGCCAAGGCCGGCGGCAAAACGGCTGTGCTCACGGCAAAATAAACGGCTGCCGCCTTCGCTTCCTCGCATTGAGGAAAGCTGCGGCTGGTTGTGATGAGAAGCTTCAATCAATAAAAAGTGAATAGTGCCCCATTCGGGGGCAGGGCTACGAGAAAAACGAACATGCTCGACAGCATTAAAAATATCTTTAAGATTCCGGAACTGAAAAAGCGCGTGATCTTCACGTTGCTGGTTTTGTTCGTTGAGCGTATCGGCACGCATGTGCCGGTGCCTGGAATCAACAGCCGGGTGTTGCTGGAATTTTTTTCCGCCAATCAGGGCGGCGGTCTGCTCGGTTTGTATGATTTGTTTGCGGGCGGCGCTTTCAGCCGGGCTACGGTTTTTGCGCTCGGGATCATGCCTTATATTTCAGCTTCAATCATCATCCAACTGCTGGGCGCCGTGATGCCGTACTTTCAGCGGCTGCAGAAAGAAGGCGAAGAAGGCCGTAAAAAAATTACGCAATATACCCGCTACGGCACCGTTCTCATCGCCGCGTTACAGGCTTATGGCGTGAGCATCTTTTTGGAGAGCATCCGCGTGCAGAGCGGCTTGCTGGCCGTTCCCGATCCCGGATGGGGATTCCGTTTGTTAACGATCATGACGCTCACCGCCGGAACGATTTTGATCATGTGGTTCGGCGAGCAGATCACCGAACGCGGCATCGGCAATGGCACCTCGTTGATTATTTTTATCGGCATCATCGCGCGTTTTCCTGAAGCGCTGCTGGATGAATTTCAGCAGATCCAAAGCGGCAACCGCGATATTTTAGCGGAGGTGTTGCTGTTTGCGATTATGGTGGCCTGCGTTGCCGTGGTCGTCGCGCTGACGCAAGGCACGCGCAAAATTCCGGTGCAATATGCGAAACGCGTCGTTGGACGCAAAGTTTATGGTGGGCAAAGCACGCACATTCCGCTGCGCGTCAACACCGCCGGCGTGATGCCGATCATCTTTGCGCAATCGATTATGTTTATTCCGCAGACCATCGCGCAATTTTTCCCGAAAAGCGAATTCATGCAGGGCATGGCCGGAATGTTCGATTTAAACTCGACGGTCTATTGGGTGATTTATGGCTTGTTGATTGTGTTCTTCACCTATTTTTATACCGCCATAGCCTTTAACCCGGTGGACGTGGCCGACAACATGAAGAAGCACGGTGGTTTTATTCCCGGCGTGCGGCCAGGCAAGCATACGTCGGAATTTATTGATAATATTTTGATCAAGATCACTTTGCCCGGCTCGATTTTTCTGGCGGTGATTGCCGTTTTCCCGCACATTGTCACGCGGATGATGAATGTGTCGCACAACTTCGCCTCGTTCTTCGGCGGTACATCGTTGCTCATTATCGTCGGTGTCGCGCTTGATACGTTGCAGCATTTGGAGTCGCATTTGCTGATGCGCCATTACGACGGTTTTATGAAAGGCAGCCGCATTAAAGGGAGACGAGTCTCATAAAAGCGCTGCGTCGCGAATTGCCCTTTAAGCGCCGGTTCGTCCCGACCAAGTCGAGGAAGAAATTTACTTTATAACTTCCTGTATGGCGCATGGAGCTAATTTTTA
>CAYUVM010000640.1:0-3162 GCA_964447935.1 uncultured Cytophagia bacterium
AATCGCCGACAGGGCGCTGCCGCTGCTGCTAAACACAAAATTTTCGTTCTTGATGTCAAAAACATTTTCGATCTGGGTAAAAACGGAAAAATCAAATTTAGCCAGCTTGAAAAACTTTTCGGCCCGGAAATCCACGTTAAGAAAAGTGGGGCGGCGGGCGGAGTTTTCGCTAAATGTCACCGGCGACAGTGAAGCCGGCAGCACCGGGGTGTACGGACTTCCCACCCACAGGCTGGTCAGCGCACTCATATTCCAATTGTTCGGCTTGCCCAGCGAAAACGTGCCGTTGAGCGTGTGTGTCCGATCGTGATCGAGAAACACAAACGTTTGCTCGGTCTCTTTGCCGCTTTTGGCATCAAAGAAATTGGCGGTTGGATCGGAGAGATTGCCCTCGGCAACCTGATAGGTATAATCCAAAGACGCTGAGAAGGGGCTGCCGATGGCGCGGCGTTTTAACAAGGAAAAGGTAAAGCCGCGCACGTTGGCATACGCCACATTGGTGAGAATATTGAAGACGCGATCACCAACCGTACCGGCCAGCACCTGCCGGGTTTGCAGCAAATTGTTGACGTCCTTATAATAAATCGCCAGCTCGAATTTGAAATCGTCGCCAAGTTGTTGCTGCAGGCCCATTTCATATTGAATGCTGCGCTCCGGCTCTAAATTCGGATCGCCGTAAGTCGGTGTGACAATATAATTGAAGGACTCGAAGTACGGATTCCGATACAAACTCGACAACGTTGGCATTTGATAAAAATGCCCGTACGAGAAACGGATAATGCCTCGATCTGTTATCGGATAACTAAAAGAAATGCGGGGTGACAAACGTATTTTCGACGAAGACTTTTGCAGATTCTCTTCAGCGTCCGGATTGTCGACATTCGTCACGAGGTCGGTATTATATCTCGCATTGGTGTCTAAATATTCCAAGCGGACGCCGGCATTGAGAATCAACGTGCGCGCCAACTCCATTTTATCGAGAATATACGCCGCAAATTGCTTTGGCCGGCGCAAGTAATACGTGTAACCGGTGTATTCCGAGTTGAGCGAACGATACGGCACAATTGGGGCTTGCCCGTTTTTCGCCATCGTCGTGTCATATATCAGTGTGTAAGATTCAAGCTCGAGCCGATGCACTCGCGCCTCCGCTCCGAGTTTGACCTCATGGTTTTTTAACAACTGGCTGACCGCGTCCAATTTCACATTATATGTGCGCGCATCGAGACGATCATGACTCAGATCGGTGCCGCCGGCCAGAAAGCCGGTGTTGGGAATGGTTGTGGCCAAATCACTCGGCACATAGCGCGAGTCACGCGGGTCTTCATAAACATAACCGCGATCAATACTTTCACTGTAAGCGCCTTTGAGCGTATAAAAAAACTTATTGCCCAGCGCCTGTGTCAGGCCGAGGCTATGGCTTTGGCCGGTGCTGCGAAAAGTTGGCCGGCCATCTGGATTATATTTATAGGTGCGGCTAAAACTCTGACTGCGGCCGCGATCAAACAGCAAATCATACGTCAATTTTATTTTATTGGTCGCGCGATAACTGAGTTTTGCCGTCGCATTCGTGCTGATAAATTTGTTCATCGGGACGTACTGATTATCGCCGGAAGGCACGCCGTCGCCATAGGGATCGATGAGATAGCGTGAGCCATCGATAATCAAACCATCAGTTGGCAAATAGAGCCGGCGGCCATACAGATAACCTTTATTGTCAACATACACGCCGGAGGAGAAAAAAGTCAATTTGTCGTTGGTAAACGGCACCGGGCCGGAAAACGTCGCTTCGGTACGGCTGTTATTCAACGGGTTGAGATCGTCAATATTCTCAAACAAATCTTTATGCGAAGAAACGTTGTCGCCGGTCCAAAACTTCAAATTGCCTTTGTAGTTCGGCCCGCCGTCTTTGGTAACAAAGTTAATCACACCGGAGAGCGCATCGCCGTATTCCGCCGAGAAGGTGCCGCTCGAAACCGAAAGCTCTTCAATCGCATTGGTTGCGATACCGACGGCCTGCGAATTGTTGAATGCATTCGCGACGCTGATGCCGTTGATCAAATAGGCAATTTCATTACTGCGGCCGCCACGAATATGAATCCCACCGGAGTTGTCGACGGTGACGCCGGATTGCAGGCGAATAACGTCCTGCACCGCGTCCACCGGCAGATTGTCGATGGTTTCGGAATTGACTGCGACCGTCGTGTTGGTCAAATCCTGGCGCACCAGCGGCTGGCGCTCACCGATCACTTCCACCGTGCCGACCTCAACCGCCGAGGCCTTCAATTTTTGATTCAGCGTCGTGGTGAAATCAACGCTGACACGCACTTCTTTGACACGCACGGATTGATAACCGACAAATGAAAAAGTGATGGAGTAAACCCCGGGCGGCACATTGAGAATAACATAATTGCCGTTCACGTCCGTGGCTGCGCCGAAGGTCGTGCCTTCCAGCACCACATTGGCGCCGGGCAAACCTTCGCCGTTGTCCGCATCGGTGAGGCGGCCGGCAACTTTTCCCGTGGTGCCGGCAAGAGCAAGATTAGAAAAAATTAAAACACCAAGCGCCATGAGGAAAAACGTGAAAGACTGCTGCAGCAATAAAGGCAGGCGATTCGTAAATCTGGAGGGCATTCTCTCTCCTTCCGTAAAACTGTTCGTACTTGCGCCTTAAGGCGCTAACGGCTCGAATTACAAAAAACAATTTTAACTTGGCAAATTTTGCCCCTAAAGGGGCTACTACAAACTTTGGGGAGAAAATATGAGCCGTTGGTTTTGCATAACGGCCGTCCTAAGTATGATTCGGTGAGGCCAAAAAGCTCGCTTTCCTGCGTCGAAACCATTTCTCTCCCTCGTAGAAATCGGAAAAAATATAATCAATTTTAATGAGGGTGTCAAGCAATAAATCGCGCCGGTATTCGTAAAAAAATAACTTAGCCGTGAACTTCACTTCGAAATCTCTCGTAAAATAAACAGGGTTTAAGCTCATTAACTTATCATGAATTGGCGCTCATTACGGTTAAAAAACATTCACGCCGCTTGCTGTTCGCTTCTCCACGGCGGGATAGTTAGGAGTGCCGGTAGAACGGATCGTCATGCACGAAGGCTTTAATCTGCTCGTTCGCTTATTTTAAACAACCAATTTTGAATTATCCACTCGCTTGT
>CAYUVM010000641.1:0-3148 GCA_964447935.1 uncultured Cytophagia bacterium
CCGCCGACAAAACTTGCGCTTGAATGCCGCAAACGTTTTGGCAAATCGTGGCGAGATCTTCCGGCTTCGCAGCAATCAAATGATGGCGAAATAAACGAAAAGCCGAAATTTGTGCCGGTTTCAGTCGCTGGTGCATTGAAAAAATTCGGGAGCAGGTTACGTCTCACTTCCACTCAAGTGTCATTGACCTTGAACTTCGGACCTTCGCCCTCGAACCTTACGGCTTCCCATTCGTCGCTTTCTTCTCCGGCTCCAAACCGCCGGCACGTTCGGCGTCACGCACTGCCGGCCAGTCGCGGCGCTTGTTGGTGGTTTTGTCGATGGGCATCACGCGTTTGGTGCGACCCACAAACTCGTGATCTTCCGACGCCAGATAAACCAGCGACGCGACGAGAACAACGTTGTTTTGCAAATCATCGAAAACAAGTTTGTCGTAGGTATCGCGATTGGTATGCCACGTGTACGTGCCGTAATTCCAATTGATCGCGCCGAGACCGAATCCCGGAGCGCCTGCGGCAATGAACGAGGCGTTGTCCGAACCGCCACCGGAAGGCTGTCCGGCAAAATCGAATTTGATGTGTTGCGTCACCTCGCTCGGCACGCGCGCCAGCCAGCGGCTGAGAAATTCGCCGGTGTCGATAAAACCTCCCGCGGACATACGCTCGATGCGGCCCGTGCCGTTGTCCTGATTGAACAGCGCCTGCAATTTCGCGACGATCTCCGGATGATCTTTCACAAACGCGCGCGAGCCGTTGAGACCTTGCTCTTCACTGCCCCAATGCGCCGCGAGAATCGTGCGCTTCGGATGAGGATAAAATTTTTTGAGCACGCGCATCGCTTCCATCATCAGAATCGTACCGGTGCCGTTGTCGGTCGCGCCGGAGGAAGCGTCCCACGAATCGAAATGCGCCGAAAGCATCACGTACTCATCGGCCTTTGCGCCGCCGCGCATTTCGCCGATGGAGTTGTAGGCTGGCAACGGCTCTAAAAATTTCGATTCCGCCACGAGCCGAATCACCGGATTCGCGCCGTTCTCGGTGAGGCGATAAACCAGGCCGTAATCTTCGAGGCTCAAATCAACGGCCGGCGTCTTTTTCGTGTTCGTGCCAAAAATTTTATTCACGCCGTAACCGTTCGACCAATTTGAAGAAAGGATTCCCGCCGCGCCCGCTTCATCCAATGCTTTGGCCATGCGCCGCTGATCGTGTCCCGTCTTGCGCAGGCGCGCCTGCCAGCGGCTGCGCAGCGTGTCGCGCTCTACTTTCATTTTGTCGAACGATTCTTTCGTCGCAAATTCTTCCCAATCTTTGTCGGGCCGCCCTGTCGGTTGCAGCATCGAGACCAGCACGAATTTTCCTTTTACGTTCGGCAACCAGGCTTTGAACGCCACCGAATCGGCAAACTCCGGAATAATGATCGTGCCGGCTTGCACGCCGCCTTTCGGCGTTCCCGGGCTCCACGCCAGCACCGTGCCTTCCAGCGTCCGCACGCGCGGCGCCAGCAAATCGATATGCGTGATGCCGCGCTCCCAGCCGCGCCATTTTCCCCATTGTTCATTGCGCGCGGTGATGCCCCAGCTCGAATATTTCGCCACGGCCCAATCGTGCGCTTTTTGCATCTGTGGCGTGCCGACAAGACGCGGCCCGACGACATCAAGTAATTCGTGCGCCAATTTCGGCAACTGCGAATTGTTCATCGCCTCTTTCCAAATTTTCTGCAAAACGCTGTCGTCGGTGGCAAAGGTTTGGCTCTGTGCCGCCGGGGCGATAAATAAAATGAGCAACAAAGGTTTTAAATACGCTTTCATGCTGCCTCCTCGCTGGGGTGACGTAAAAGGGGTTTCGATTTCAGACGCTCAAAAGATAATTTCGTTGAACGACTTATTCAAGTGAAATTTGACTTTGGGAAAATAAATTTTATATTTTGGGATTAAATCAGGCTTTAGGTGAACTGGCAAAATATAAAACTCGATAAATTTTTGATTACCACGAAGGCACCAAGACACGAAGCAAAGGCTTTGATTTTTTGTGCCTTCGTGTCTTCGTGGTTTAATTGAAATTCATTTTTACCAAAAGGAGGCGCTAAAATGACGCACAGATTTTTTTTAATTGCATTGCTGATTACCATCATCTCCGCGGCCTTCGCGCAAGAACGCGGCCGGCCGGTGCACACGTATTCCATCGTCGCGCGCGATCCCGCCACTGGTGAGATGGGCGTCGCCGTGCAATCACATTGGTTCTCGGTCGGCTCGCTGGTGACGTGGGCGGAGGCCGGCGTCGGCGCAGTGGCAACGCAATCGTTTATTGATCCCGCGTACGGCCCACTCGGCCTCGATTTGATGCGCGCCGGAAAAAATGCGAAGCAGGCGCTCGCCGCAATCATCGCTTCCGATGCCGGCGAAGCGGTGCGGCAGGTGGCGATGATCGACGCGAAAGGCAATGTTGCCGCGCACACCGGCAGCAAATGCATTCCTGCGGCCGGACATTATGTCGGTGAAAATTTTTCCGTGCAGGCCAATTTGATGTTGAATGACAAAGTCTGGCCGGCGATGCAGGAGGCGTATCAAAAAACCAGTGGCGATCTCGCCGATAAAATGCTGGCGGCGCTCGATGCCGCGCAAGCCGTGGGCGGTGATATTCGCGGCAAGCAATCTGCCGCCATTCTCATTGTCAGCGGCAAGAATACCGGTCGCCCGTGGGCTGATCGATTAATGGAACTCCGCATCGAGGATCATCCCGAGCCGCTCAAAGAATTGCGTCGCCTTGTGCACGTGCACCGCGCCTATCAGCACATGAACGCCGGCGATCTCGCGGTGGAGCACAACGATATGACCAAAGCCCTGGCCGAATACGGCGCGGCGCAGGCGATGGTGCCCGAGAGCCTCGAGATGATTTATTGGACCGCCACCTCGCTGGTGAATGCCGGTCGCCTCGACGAGTCGCTGCCGCTGTTCAAAAAAGTTTTTGCCGGCGATCCCAACTGGGCCGAACTGACGCCGCGTTTGCCGAAGGTCGGGTTGTTGAATGTTGATGAAGCCGGGATGGAAAAAATTTTGAGCGTCGCACCGAAGAAGAAATGACAAATTTCGCCCCGAAATGAACTTGACAATGTTATCTTAAAACTAGAGGACAAACGTCCAACGAGGACA
>CAYUVM010000642.1:0-3144 GCA_964447935.1 uncultured Cytophagia bacterium
ATAATCAAAAAAACAAACACGGAGAAAACGGAGTGAACAGAGAAAATATTTTTCCCCCAAGCCTTTCTCCGTTAACTCCGTTTTCTCATGTTCAATTTGATCGTGCATCAATAAGAAACTTTTAGAATTTTATTCTGGCTTTGAGAAGCTAATCGCCTTAATCCGTTGGCAGTTTTTTATTCGTTGGGCTTTGCTTTAGAAACTTCTAGCATATTAAAACCGAGGACAGAAATGAACATCGATAAATCTCGTCTTGATCAACTTTGCATCGACACCATGCGCACGCTCGCGATGGACGCGGTGCAGAAAGCCAACTCCGGCCATCCCGGTACGCCGATGGCGCTCGCGCCGGTGGCGTATGTTTTGTATGATCGCTTCATGCGCTACAATCCGCAAAATCCGGATTGGGCGAATCGTGATCGCTTCGTGCTTTCCGCCGGCCACGCGTCAATGCTGCTGTACAGCATTTTGCACATTACGGGTTACGATATGACGCTTGACGACATCATGAACTTTCGCCAACTGCACGGCAAATGCGCCGGCCATCCGGAATATGGCTTGGCCCCCGGCGTGGAAACGACCACCGGCCCGCTCGGACAGGGCGTCGCGAACAGCGTCGGCATGGCCATCGCGGAAAAGTGGCTCGCGAGTTATTTCAATCGCCCTGGCCATGAAATCATCAACTATAAAATTTTTGCGATTGCCGGCGACGGCTGCATGATGGAAGGCGTCTCCGGCGAAGCCGCCTCGCTCGCCGGCCATCTTGGGTTGAATAATTTGATTTGGATTTACGACAACAATCGCATCACCATTGAGGGCAACACTGCGCTCGCGTTCAGCGAAGACGTGGCGGCGCGTTTTATGGCGTATCATTGGAACGTTGAGCGTGTTACCGACGCCAATGATTTGGGTTTATTGGAACGCGCCATTCAAACAGCATGCAAAGAAAGTGAGCGTCCAACTTTGATCATCGTTGACAGCCACATTGCCTACGGCAGCCCCACCAAACAGGACACGCATGGCGCGCACGGCGAGCCGCTTGGTGAAGAAGAAATTCGCGCGACGAAAAAAGTTTACGGCTGGGATCCAGATAAAAAATTTTTTGTGCCCGACGAAGTCAAAAACTATCGCGCGCAAAGCCTCACCAAAGGCCGGCAATTCGAAGCGGAGTGGAATCAAAAGTTTTCGGCATATAGCGCGGCTTATCCCGAGCACGCCAAACAATTTCAGATGATGCAAAATCGCGAAATTCCCGCCGGCTGGGAAAGCGCGTTGCCGACTTTTGCAGCGGATGCAAAAGGACTTGCCGGTCGCGAGGCGAACAATAAAATCTTGAATGGCATCGCTGCACAAATCCCGTGGCTCATGGGCGGCGCGGCCGATCTTGCGCCCTCGACGAAAACGTTGATCAAAGACGGCGGCGATTTTCAAAAAAACAATTATAGCGGCAGAAATTTTCACTTCGGCATTCGCGAAAACGCGATGGGCTCGATTGCCAACGGCATGGCGCTAAGCAAGCTCCGCCCGTATGTCGCGACGTTTCTGATTTTTTCGGATTACCAGCGCCCGGCATTTCGCCTTTCAAGTTTGATGGAGCAACCGGCGATTTACATTTTCACCCACGACAGCATCGGCGTCGGCGAAGACGGCCCGACGCATCAACCCATCGAGCATCTCGCTTCGCTGCGCGCCATTCCGCATCTCGAAGTCATTCGCCCGGCCGATGCCAACGAAATCGCCGTGCTGTGGAAACACATCCTGCAGCTCAAAGATCGTCCTGTCGCCCTCATTCTCACGCGGCAGGCCATGCCGACTTTTGATCGCGTGAAATACGCTTCCGCTGAAGGCGCGATGCGCGGCGCTTACATTATGGCCGATTGTACCGGCACACCGGAAGTGATTTTGATCGGCACCGGCTCGGAAGTGCAATTGTGCCTCGGTGCGCACGAACAATTAATACAGAAGGGAATAAAATCACGCGTTGTAAGCATGCCCTGTTGGAGTCTCTACGAACGGCAAGACCCGGCCTATTGGGAGGAAGTTTTACCCAATTCCGTGCGCGCTCGCGTCGCCGTTGAAGCCGGCTCGACATTCGGCTGGCGGCGCTATGTTGGTCGTCATGGTGAGGGCAATGTTTTGGGCATGCGCACGTATGGCGCCTCCGCGCCGATCAAAGATTTGTTAAAAGAATTTGGCTTGACGGTGGAGGGTGTGGTGAAAATGGCGAAGGAAACTCTTTCGAGATAAAAATCAAAAGCTTTGAACACGGAATACGCGAATGACGCGGATAAAGCAATTAACTTTTCTATTTTTTGGAGGACGCCATGATATTACACGAAGAAATTACCGAGAAGATTATTCAAGCCTTTTACAAGGTGAATAACACGCTTGGCCACGGCTTTATCGAGAAAGTCTATGAAATGCGCTGTTAATTGAGTTGCGTAAGATGGGTTTTACCGTCTTGTAACAAAAGAAAACTAAAATTTATTATGAAGGCGAGGAGGTCGGAGATTACGAATCCGATCTTATCGTCAATGACGTTGTGATTGTCGAGACCAAAGCCAAAGAAAGTTTATGGGAAGAGCACGAGGCACAGTTGATTAACTATCTGAAAGCTACAAAGATCGAGGCAGGGCTTTTGCTGAATTTTGGCAGAAAACCTGCGTTCCGAAAAAAAGTTTTTTCAAATGGTCGAAAACAAAATCCGTGAAAATCCGCGTTATTCGTGTCATCCGCGGTCAAAGCTTTTAAAATTCGCCTATTCAAGTCAGGAGTTCTTATGTCCAAACTACACGACCCCGGCAAACTTGGCCAATCAATGAAGAAGGATCATTTCAGTCTCGGAAATTATCAAAACGCCGTCGCTGCCGCGCTCGCGGATTTGCGCGACAACGCGATCATGGCGCGCATTTGGAAGCACGATCACACCGTGTGGAAGCCCGACCCGACGGAAATAACCAATCGTCTCGGCTGGCTGCACAGTCCGCAAGTCATGCTGGAGGCGATTCCGGAAATCACCGCGCTCGTTGACGCGGTGCGCGCCGAGGGTTACATGCACGCGTTGTTGCTTGGCATGGGCGGCTCCAGTCTCGCGCCGGAAGTTTTTCGTTTCACGTTCGGTGTAAAATCGGGTTATCTCGATCT
>CAYUVM010000643.1:0-3144 GCA_964447935.1 uncultured Cytophagia bacterium
AACGATTCAAGCCTTGCCGATCAATACCCCCCGATCAAGCGCTGCTCCCGAAGCGCTGCCACAATTTGTCTCAGGAAAATGATTTCTCTGCTTTTAGGCTGCAACCATCGCGTCATGGCATCGTAAAAGGGATCATAGTCATTGCCGCCCTTTTTATTGCGACGTAGGAGAGAAATTCCATGGACACAAAAATTTTGCAACGCTTTCGTGAAAATCTTTTGCAACAACGGCAAAATCTTCGCGAATGGTTGAACAACACGCCCGCCCAGAAAAAGCAAATACGGTTGGGGCCGGCTGATGAGCAGGCGGCGCAAGCGCATTTGCAGGTGATTGATACGGCATTGGCTAAAACAGAAAATCAGACGCTGGGATTGTGCCGGGTATGCAATGAGTATGTTGAGACGGATCGATTGGAAATGGACTTCACGGCGTGTGTTTGTATCGAACATTATTCCGCCGAGCAAAGGCGACAACTCGAATCCGAACTTGAACTTTCTCATAAGCTACAGAGAGCTTTGTTGCCGCAAGCCGCGCCCAATATTCCGGGTTTCCAAATCCGCGCGTTCAGCCAACCCGCAGAAATAGTCGGCGGCGACTACTTTGATTTTTTCCACTTTCGCGACCAAACGTCTGGATTCGCGATTGCCGATGTGATGGGCAAAGGTTTGCCCGCGAGCATGTTAATGGCAAGCTTGCAAGCCTCGTTGCGTATTCTCGTGCCGGAAAATGATTCTCCGGCGGCAGTCGTTCAGCGGCTCAACAATCTTTTTTGCCATAATATTCAGTTGATCAAGTTCATCACGCTGTTTCTCGGCAGTTATGATCCGGCGACGCGCGTGTTGAAGTACTGCAATGCCGGGCATAATCCCCCGTTGCTTTTTCGGTATGATGAACGGCAGGCAAAACGGTTGCAATGGCTGCAGCCGACCGGGGCGGCGATTGGGCTGGCCGAAAGTTTCACATTTCGCATGGAAACAATCGTTTTGCAGCCTGGTGATGTTTTGGTGCTTTACACGGACGGCATTACTGAAGCCATGAATCCGGCACGGGAGGAATTTGGGGAAAATCGGCTCGCGGAATTTGCGCAACAGCAAGCGGCGCTGCATCCGCAGGATTTCATTAAAACGCTGCGGCTGGCGGTAAATGTTTTTGCCGGCGAACAAGCGCTTCGTGATGATGTGACGATCATGGTGGGAAAAGTTGAGCGCTAACAGAATGAACAAACGCGAATTGGAAAACGTATTCTCATTCGCGTTTGTTCATGAATTGGCTTAATCCAAATAAACCCACAACAGTTTCAAGCTCTTCGCATCCAACCCTTGCGGATTGGGGATCAAATACAGATCGTTGCTCACGTCTTTGATCAACACATCGCCATTGGCGAGCTTGCGTGGATGATCGGTGCGGCGCGTTAAAAAGCTGCGCCGCCCGGCCGCGGTAACGACTTGCCAGTGAAACAATTCGATCTCATCACTGATCGCCTCAATGCCGATGATGCGGGGCATAAAATTGCGTTGCGCAAGTTCTTCTTCAATTAATTCGCGCGTGACGCCATCGAGTTGTTGAAGATTTTCAATTAACTTCTGTTCGCGTCCTTTATCATCGCGTAGGCTGATGAATTCAACCGGATGCGTCCACGGAAAACAACATGCGATTTGGATGGGCGTTTCTTCCAGTTTGTCAGGGCCATTGTCTTGCCGCAAAACCAACCGGCCATCAGCGCGCCTATATAAATTCCAACTCGGTTTATGATCTCCCCGGCTGACGGGCAAAACAGCAACTGATTCAATAAAAGAATTTTCTTCAAGAACGGCGGTCATATTTCCTCATAAAATTTTGGACGTACTTTTTAAAGGATCACGAGCCAGGGAGCTTGTTGCTCCGAGCAAGCTGCCCGGCTGCTAATCAGCAATCGGATTTACACCGCAATTAACGCATGCAGCTCCGTCTGCGTGCGATGCAGTTTGGCATACACGCCATCCGGTTTCGCCAGCAGTTCCTCATGCGTACCCTGCTCGACGAGCTTTCCATCTTCCATCACGAAAAGCCGATCGGCGATGCTCAACGTTGACAAGCGGTGCGCGATCGCAAACGTCGTGCGTCCTGCCACTAAACGCTGTAACGCTTCCTGAATTTT
The DNA here is from genome assembly GCA_964447935.1 of uncultured Cytophagia bacterium. Lineage (GTDB taxonomy): Bacteria > Zhuqueibacterota > Zhuqueibacteria > Zhuqueibacterales > Zhuqueibacteraceae > Zhuqueibacter. Next base: position 2,138 of record CAYUVM010000643.1, read on the forward strand.
CTTTTCTGTTTCCGTGTCTACCGAGCTGGTGGCTTCGTCGAGAATCAACAGGCGCGGGTTGTGCAAAATGGCGCGCGCGATGCTGATGCGTTGGCGTTCGCCACCGGACAGGGTTTGGCCGCGTTCGCCGACGATAGTTTCATAACTATCCGGAAAGCCGCAAATGAATTCATGCGCATTGGCCGCTCGCGCCGCGGCGATGATATCGCGCAACGAGGCGTTGTGCGAGCCGTAGGCAATATTCTCGGCAATGGTGCCGTGAAACAGATAAGGTTCTTGCAGCACGACGCCGATTTGCCGGCGCATGCTTGATAACTCGAGATCGCGGACATCGAAGCCGTCGATCTTCACGCTGCCGTCTTTAACATCATAAAAGCGACAGATGAGATTAATAAGGGTGGTCTTGCCGCCGCCCGAAGGCCCGACGAGGCCGATCATCTCGCCCGGCTCCACATTAAATGAAACGCCTTTCAAAACATTACGTACGCCGTCGTAAGTAAACGTGACGTTATCAAACATCACATGTCCTTGCAGCGGCTCGATGGTTTTCGCTTCTGGTTTGTTCACGATGCTCGGCACGGTGTCGAGCACCTCGAACACGCGCGAAGCCGAAGTCGACACGCGGTTGATGGTACGGCTCATCATGCCGAGATGTTGCACCGGCGCCCAGAACATCCACATGTAACCCGTAAATGCGATAAACACGCCAAGCGGCATGCCTTCGGCGCCGCCGGTTTGCGCATATTTTAAAACGCGCGGTGCGCCGACGGCCCACACGATTAAACTGCAGACGTGCATGAGCATAACCACCGTTGGCCAGAAGCGCGTCCATTGACGATGCAAAATTTCCGCTTCGGCTTCCAGCGCGTCATTTTTTGCGCGGAAACGTTTGACCTCATGATCCTCTTGCGCAAAAGCTTTGACGACGCGAATGCCCGGAATCACATCCGAGAGCACGCCGGTCATCGCCGACCATTTGCGCCAGATGCGCAGAAACAGCACTTGAA
>CAYUVM010000644.1:0-3138 GCA_964447935.1 uncultured Cytophagia bacterium
TTTCGCGGCGAAGTGCCGGTGAAAAACGGCGCATTTACCGCGCAGTTTTTCGTGCCCAAAGATATTACCTACGGCGGTCAAACTGGCCGCGTCAATGTTTATTTTTGGAATGCTAAAAATGACGGCAACGGTTATCGCCGCCAATTGCCGGTTGGCGGCACAGCCAGTAACCTCGTTGATCGTACCGGCCCGCGGCTCACGATCGGTTTTACCAATGCAGAAGATTTTCATTCCGGCGGCATTGTTGGCCCCAATCCAGTTTTGCGCGCGGTGATTCACGACAGCCTTTCCGGCGTGAACCTCACCGGTGAAATCGGCCACAAAATTACGCTCAGTCTCGACGGGCGCCATGACGATAAAATCGATCTCACGGATTTGTTTACTTATGACTCCGGCAGCTATACGCGCGGCACGATCCAATATCCGTTTACTAACCTCGCGGAGGGCCGCCATACGGTGGAGCTCAAAGCGTGGGATAACCTCAACAACTCTAATACCGCAACAATTGACTTCACGATTCAGCCGCAGGATCGTCTAATTTTGAGCGAAGTCTTAAATTACCCAAATCCATTTCACCGCCGCACGACGTTCACTTTTGGGTTGAATTTGGCGGCGGAAATTCGTATTAAAGTATTTACGCTCTCCGGCCGATTGCTGCGCACGCTGGAGAAATTCGATGCGCAACGCGGCTTCAATATGATGGAGTGGGACGGCCGCGATGAGGACGGTGATGAACTGGCGAACGGGGTTTATCTGTACAAGATCATTGCCGCAACACCCAATGACGCTTCTTTACATGCCGAGGAAATTGGCAAGTTAGTGGTACAAAGATAATCCGAGGTCGCGGGCGGTTATCTAATCAACGACAAATCATCTTGGGATAATAAAAGAAATAAAATTTATGCACTTTAATTCTTTCAAGCCGACCATTTTTAGTGTTGTGCTATGGGCTGGTGTTTTATTGCGGTACGCTACTCTCACTGCCGCTGATCGCGATGTACAATTAACCCAAAGCAACGCGCAACAAACCACGCTGGTGTATCGTTTGACGGATTTCCAATTGCGCCCGTTGCTGGTGAATGGCGAAGCCGCCGCTCGTCCGGATTTTGCCAATGCCGTTACGCTCAACATCGCCGGGGCGCCGGAATTGGCGGCGCGCGTGTTCGTGTTTGGAGTTCCGCCGGGCGCCCGCGCGGAAGTTAGCGTCATTCCCGGGGTCAGCGAAGAATTTTCCGGCGTCAATATTCCGCCGGTTCCCATCAAGGAAAAGGCCGATGATTTAACGCGGTTGCGTTACGCGCCCGACGCTCAAATTTATGAGCGTGCAACGTTTTATCCCGGCGATCTCTTCAAAGTGGAAGCGCCGGCGCAATTTCGCCAGCAAACCATCGTGCGCGTTCAAGTCTTTCCCGTGCAATACCATCCGGTGCGCAAACAACTACGGATTTATCGCGAAATGCAAATCGTCGTGCGTTTCATTGGCGGCTTGCCGGCAGCAGCGCCAACCCTTGCAACCAACGCCCCGGTTTCACCGCGCGAAGAAGAGTTGTATCAAAATTTGCTGGTCAACTATGAACAGGCCAAAACGTTTCGTTCGCCGGCCCCTTCCCCATTGTTGAAAACGGCGAACCCGCAAATCGACGGGCCATTGTATAAATTTCCCGTTCGTCAGGAAGGCATTTATAAAATCGACGGCAGAACGCTGGCAAGCGCCGGGATCACCAACATCAATTCCAACACCATTCATCTTTACAACAACGGCGGCCGTGAATTACCACGTGAGGTAACACGGTCGCGGCCGCAGGGTTTGGTGGAGAATGCAATTTACGTTTCCGACGGCGGCGATGGCCGATTGGATAACGACGATTTCATTCTCTTTTACGGTCGCGGCGTCGACGGTTTTGCTTTTGATTCCACCAGCGGCCAGGCGCGCCATTATTTGAATCATTTCGGCTTCGACAATTATTACTGGCTGAATTTTAACGGGCCTAACGGCCTGCGCATGCCAGAACGCGCCACGCTGCCGGTGGCGAATTTGATTCCCGCGGTTGATTTCAAAGATTATTTGTTCGTCGAAGAAGAATTGAATCCGTTGTATGAATCCGATCAAAGTTGGTACGGCTGGCTGTTTACCAGCAGCGAGGTGAATCGCTCACGGCGTTATCGCTTTAAATTAATCGATCCGGTTTCCGAAGGCACGGCCTCGACGCGCTTTGCTTTTTATGCGACGTTTGCCGGCGGCTTCAATACGCATAATTTAAAAGTGGAATACGATAAGCAGGAACTGGCGAATCTGCAAATTCCCGGCAACAACCGCCCGGACTTTTATCAAGTTGACAAATTGGGCGGCCTGGCCAACGGCGACAATGAAATTTTGCTCACCTATCAAAGTGGCAGCGATGCGGCGCAATTGTATATCGACTACTTTGAAGTGGCTTATGATCGCCGGACGAGATTGAACGAAGGCGCGCTGATTTTCAACGGCCGCGCCGGCAACGGGCCATTTGCTTATACGGTGGATAATGCCGACGCGAACTCACTTTGGCTTTTTGATGTGTCGAATTTTAGCAATGTAACCCGGCTGCCCGCGCAAAATTGGCGCGTCAACGGCACGCAAATGACCTTTGCTGATATTGCCGGCACGGTTCGCGTGCCGCGCCGTTACCTGGCCGCCTTGCCGTCGGCATTCAAGAGTATTAGCGCCCAAACCATCGTCCGTGATGAAGTTTCCACCTGGCGTTCGCCAAACCACGCCGCCGACATGATCATCATTACGCACGAGGATTTTCTCGCCGCCAGCCCGGGCAAAAGCAAACCGCCGCTCACCGAGTTGGCCGAATTGCGGCTGCGCCCCGCGAATTTAAGTGACAGTCTGCGCAGCGTCACCGTAAAAATTCAAGATGTGTTCGATGAGTTTTCCGGCGGTTTGTATGATCCCACGGCGGTGCGCGATTTTCTCAAATACGCTTACGACAACTGGCGCCGCCGGCCGCTTTTCGTGTTGCTGGTTGGCGACGGCGATTATGATCCGAAAAATTATATCAACAAAACCGACAAAAATTGGATTCCCACTTTTCATACCAGCGAGTTGGATGAAATCGCCAGCCGCGTGACCGATAGCTGGTTTACGTATGTCGC
>CAYUVM010000645.1:0-3122 GCA_964447935.1 uncultured Cytophagia bacterium
AAAGCCTTTGCTCATGGGCTGGCGATGCAGCCGCTGTCCCGGGCCAAAAAGTCCGTGATGGCCCATTCCGAGCGAACAAGCACTGGTGAGTAAAATAAGCCCATCATCTTTCAAGTAATTTGCCGGGGCGGTATGATGAAACATGAAGGCGTTTTCGGCCTGCAATAACTCGTCATCTTTCGGGTATACATTGCAAACCGCCACATCCAAAGGTGCAGCAGGCAATGTCGTGGCATAAATTTGCCGCGCAAAAGCCGCGGCCCGGCGATGCGCCGCTTCAATATCGCCCGCAAACAGCCCGGCTATCTCGCGCCGGCTGTTGACCACAACGTTAATGCTAAACTGCACGCCGACATGTCGCGCGACCCGCTCAAATTCGGCGCGAAAACGATTGTCTTCCAATGTTCCTGCTTTGCCGCGCAAGCCCAAAAGCACGGCTTTATGCGTCCACTCGATACTCTCAATATTTGACAAACCCGGCAACACCATCTTCGCCCCTCCGCTGAATCCGGCAAATGCGTGTGGCACCACACTACCGAGGAGAATTTTGAGATCGGCTTTAGCAAACGTGCGGTTGAGCAACACCGGCGTTTGTCCCAGCTTGATGCCGCTGTCAATGAGATTCCGTTTGCAATCATGATTTTCCACATGCACTCGTTGCGCCACTTCTTGACCAACCTTGAGCTTGATCTGCTCCGGCGTCAACGCGCTGTGGGAGCCGAGGCTGATGACGAGGCTGATTTGCTCAAGCCGAATACCGTTCTCTTGTAGCCTCGTCAACAAAATTGGCAAAATTTCTCCGGACGGCGTTGGCCGGCTCAAATCGTCGATGGCGATAACCACGCGATGCTTATTTTGCGCGAGCTGCGTCAGCGCTGGCGCCGCAATCGCGTCCATGAGCGCGGTCGCGATCTCGCCTTTTGATAAAGCGGGCGCGTCCTGCATCGACAATTTCTCAACCTGCCAATGCTCCGGGAAAAAAATATTGTTTTGTTCATCGCCAAACCAGGCGCGCCACGGCAAAGTAAAATTCTGCATTTTGCGCTTCACGCTTTATTCTTTAATCCGGTTCTCCACAAACCGCGTGATCGCGTCCACCGATTCAAAATTTTCCGGCATCAAATCGTCTTCGTCAACTTTTAGGCGAAATTGAGTTTCGAGAAAACTCATCATATCGAGCATGCGCAATGAGTCAATCACCCCTTTGGTTAACAGATTATCGTTGTCAGAAAAACCGACGCCCTGCGGCACGGCATTTTTTAAAAAGTTGCGAATAGAAGAACGAGCGTCCATTTAAAAATCCGAAGTCTAAATGTTCAAAGTTCGAGGTCAATTATGCGGTGCAGCCCGACTGGACGAGACGATCTTGCAAGCTCAGGCGGTTCTTGTTGTCCAAGTCGGGCTTCACTTTGTACTGTTTGTAAATGATAAGTCGCTTTCCCCTGTGGATGATCACGAAACCAAATCGAACCGTTGGCACTGGTGCGGCCATTTGCAAGCGGCAGGCCATTGCGCGAGATCGTATAAAAAGCTTTCGGCTGCACATTAACCAACAAATGTTCAACCATTGCATTTCCGGTAATCGTCCATTCCGCGTCGCTCAAAAAGTTTTCATTTTTTGAAAACAAAACCACATGGGCGTCCCGGATGTATGTTCCACAAAAATTTTCCCCGTTTAATTCCGTGGTGCCGGCCATTTGGTGCAATGTATTCGCGTCGCCGATTTGCAATACCGTGAGAAAAACCTCATACGTTTTCGGAACCACCGGCTTAATCTCAAGACGCGCGCTGCCGCCCCATAGCGCAGTCAACTCATTAAACGGCGGACGCAACGAGATATCATTGTAATCTGCATCCGTAAACCAATACGGCACCGGCCCACCAATGCGAACTAATTTTGCCTCGCCGGGAGAAATCGCTTTCATAAACAAGCGGCCATGACAGTTGCCATATTTGTTGGTGAAGCGAATCGTGCGCCCGTCGGTTGATTCGGAAATGCCTTCATTAATCGTTGTCCATGTGCCATCGATCAAATCGGGTTGAAACGACGCGTGTAACATGAAACGTTTCTCATATCCCGCTTTCAGCGTATTGATGCGATCGGTGATGACGACGAACTCCTGATCACCGGTTGCGTTTGGATTTGGCGGCCGTAAATAAACCAGCTCGCGTCGTGCGAGGTTCACTGATTGGCCGCCGCGATACGAACGCGAGTAATTGTAATTGATATAATCGTATTGTCCCGCGATTGATTCAAACGCTTCGATTTCACCGACATGGTTTTTGCCGTTCGGCTGATAACTCGGGTCGGTGTAAACATCCGCTTCGCTGTCAACTTCCATTTGATAATCGAGCAGTTCATTGCCTTTTTCAAGGGGGTTGCGCACGCCGATCACATTGTGATTGATCGTCGCGCGACTATATTTCGATTTTCCCATATCGAACCCGCCGCCTTTATCGACGCCGCCATCCAGCGCCAGCGGGCCGAATTTTTCAATCGTAAAACTCGCTTGATCGTAATGCGCGTGCGGTGCGAGCCACCATTTTTGCGCCCAAAACGTTAACCGCGTCGCGGCGTCATCCCAACTCGAACGCATCACGATTTGGCCGAGGCCCAGCTTTTGTGTGAGTGGCAGATTGAGCTGTTGCGGCGATTGCGCCGGAATCTCTTTGCAACCCCAAATGAAATCATAGAACAACGCATAAGCGCGCGGATCATCACGCAGTTTCGTATGATCGCCATGTTGATCAAGCAGCCATTTCGCCAAACGCGCCATCTTCGGATCATCTTTAGCCAGCGCCGCGCCAATCGTGATCAGACTGCGCGTGTATCTTTCGTTGCGTGTGGTCTCCAATTGGCCTGCATCATTGCGGCTGAGTAAATAGTTGCCGTCGACGGGATACGGCAAGACGTTGCAGAGAAATTGCAAAGGATATTGCGCCAACCAACTGCATGTCTTGAAAAAATTAGTGGCCAGCGCCGGGCCTGCGGCGCCAGCAAACATTTTGGCATTATTGAAACTGAGAAACTGGTAATTCCAACCTTCGCACCAGCCGGAAGAATTTTCCATGCCATGCGTTGCAGTGTCGAAGATGCGGTCGATATACATTGCTTTCATGAA
>CAYUVM010000646.1:0-3117 GCA_964447935.1 uncultured Cytophagia bacterium
CGATTGCCGGCGCCATTAGCATGATTGCCAACATCGCGCAATTCTCCATGCTCTTCGGCGGCGGCCGCAGTGAAGATGATGAAGAAGGCGGCACGAATCCAATCGCCATGTTAGTTTCGATCATCGTCGCGCCGATTGCCGCAATGTTGATTCAAATGGCGATCAGCCGCGCCCGCGAATACATGGCCGATGAAGAAGGCGCGCGCATTGCCGGCAACCCGCGTTTTCTTTCCAACGCGTTGCGCAAGCTGCACTCCGCCGCGGAACAAATTCCGATGAACGCCACGCCGGCCACCGCGCACATGTTCATCGTCAGCCCCTTCAGCGGCGGCGGTGCGATTCTCAGCCTATTCAGCACCCACCCGCCGATGGAGAAACGCATTGAACGGCTGGAAAGTCTGCGGTTATATTGAGATTTATAAAGCGTAATTGCGCCACGTTTTGAGCCTTGTATCTTCCATGCCAATAAGTGAGCCATGCAAATTCTAAAACAACTTTTTGCCAACAATCGCGCGTGGGCTGAACAGATCACCAAACGCGATCCGGATTTTTTTGCAAAATTATCGCGCCAGCAGGCGCCGGATTATTTATGGATCGGCTGCTCAGATAGCCGCGTGCCGGCAAATGAGATCGTCGGCTTGTTGCCGGGCGAATTGTTTGTGCATCGTAACGTTGCAAATCTGGTGGTACACACGGATTTGAATTGCCTGTCGGTGATGCAATTCGCGGTGGAGGTTTTGCAAGTCAAACACCTCATCGTCTGCGGCCATTATGGCTGTGGCGGCATCAAAGCGGCGCTGCGCGGCGACCGGCTCGGCTTGAGCGATAATTGGCTGCGGCATGTGCAGGATGTCCGGCAAAAACACAGCGCGCAATTGAGCGCAATTAACCCTGATTCAAAACGTAGTGATAAACTTTGCGAACTGAATGTCGTCGAGCAAGTCATTAATGTGTGCCAAACCACCATCGTACAGGATGCTTGGGCGCGCGGTCAGCAGTTGACCGTGCACGGTTGGATTTATGCCATTAATGACGGCCTGTTGCGCGATTTAAACATCACCGTAACCAAAGCCGAAGAAACCGCCGAAGCTTATCACACTGCGCTCGAAGCGTTGCGGTAAAAAGTTTTTTATGTGGCTCGGAGTATAAACCCAAATTTGTGAAACTACAGCTTTGCACGCCGCTGCAATGCGGCAAAGTTGTATTCAAATTTTATTAAGGAGAGCAAGTCATGAAATGCCCCGTTTGCAACACCGTTGATTTAACCATGGCCGATCGTCAAGGCATCGAAATTGACTATTGCCCACAATGCCGCGGTGTGTGGTTGGATCGCGGTGAGTTGGATAAAATTATCGAACGCTCGATGAACGTTTCTTTCGTTAAAAAATACGACGACGATGATGACGAGCACCGCTCTCATGATCGAGACCGCTATTATCAATCTGGTCCGCACAAACACAAGCGTAAATCGTTTCTCGGTGAGATGTTCGATTTTGATTAAGCGACTTCCTTCGATTGAATTGGGCCGGGCTTAGGATGGCCCGGCTTGATTCGGAGACGATAAATATAAAAAAGTGGAAAAGGAAAATTGAATTGAACTTTTTGAGGAAAAGTTAGATGCCGAATGAGTATGTTATATGGATTGGTTTCAATGTTTTTGTGGTGGCCATGCTGGCGCTCGATTTGGGCGTTTTTCATCGCCAGGCACATGAAGTTAAAGTCAAAGAAGCATTGATCTGGAGCGCCGTGTGGATTGCGCTGGCCATGTTGTTTAATGCCGGCATTTATTTCTGGCGGGGCTCGGAAGTTGCATTAGAATTTTTTACCGGCTATCTGATCGAGAAATCGTTGAGCGTTGATAATATTTTCGTCTTCATTTTAATCTTCTCTTATTTCAGTGTGCCGGCGCTATACCAACACAAGGTTTTGTTTTGGGGTATTCTGGGGGCTTTGCTCATGCGCGCCATTCTCATCGCCGTCGGCGCCACGTTGATCGCCAAATTTCACTGGATCATTTATGTGTTTGGCGGCTTTTTGATTATCACCGGCGTCAAGATGGCGCTGCAGAAAAGCACGGACATCCATCCGGAAAAGAATCCGCTGGTGCGACTGTTCAAACGTTTCATGCCGGTGACCAATGAATATCATGGCGAGAAATTTTTTATCAAAGAAAACGGCCGGCGCTTCGCCACGCCGCTGTTCATCGTGCTGCTTATGGTGGAATTTACCGATCTGGTGTTTGCCGTCGATTCGATTCCTGCGATCTTTGCCATTACCAAGGATCCATTTATCGTTTATACCTCGAATGTCTTTGCCATTTTAGGGTTGCGCTCGCTGTATTTTGCGCTGGCCGGAGTCATGGGCTATTTTCATTATCTCAAAATTGGTTTGGCGTTGGTTTTGGTTTTTGTTGGCGCCAAAATGATGATGGTGGATATTTATAAAATTCCGATTGGCCTGTCGCTCAGCGTCGTTGGCGGTATTCTGTTGCTGTCGGTTCTGGCCTCATTGATTTGGCCGCGCCGATCGGAAAATATTCCGGTTCCGCACGTGAGTTGACCGTACAATAAAAGTTGAATTTTTTTATTTTAGGAGTGTATCTCATGTCAAACGAACTGCTGCTTTGGATCGGCTTCAATGTTTTCGTCTTGGCAATGCTCGCGCTAGATTTAGGCGTGTTTCATCGTAAAGCGCACGAAGTCAAAGTGAAGGAAGCATTGTGGTGGAGCGCGGTGTGGGTCGGGCTGGCGATGTTGTTTAACACCGGCGTTTATTTCTGGCGCGGCGAAGAAGCAGCGCTGGAATTTTTTACCGGCTATTTGTTGGAGAAAGCGCTGAGTGTTGACAATATTTTTGTTTTCATCATGATCTTTGCGTATTTTCGGGTGCCCGCGTTGTATCAGCACAAAGTGCTGTTCTGGGGCATTCTTGGCGCGTTGGTCATGCGCGCGATTTTCATTGCCACCGGCATCACGCTCTTGCAACACTTTCACTGGGTCATTTATATTTTTGGCGCATTTTTGATTTTGACCGGCATCAAGCTAGCCGTGCAGCAGGACAAGGAAGTGCATCCGGAAAAAAATCCGGTGCTGAAATTGTTCCGGCGTTTCATGCCGG
>CAYUVM010000647.1:0-3116 GCA_964447935.1 uncultured Cytophagia bacterium
GTTAATGCCCACCGGCCCGCCCGTGAATTTTTCAATCAGTGTCGCCAGAATGCGTTTGTCCATATCGTCTAAACCGAGATGATCAACTTCGAGACGATTGAGCGCGGCGTCGGCCAACGCGAGATCAATGGATTGCTTGCCGTCAATTTGCGCGAAGTCGCGGATGCGCCGCAGCAACCGATTGGCGATGCGCGGGGTGCCACGCGCGCGGCGTGCCAACTCCGTGGCCGCCTCCGGTAAAACCGCGATGCCAAGCAATTGCGCTGAGCGTTTGACGATCAAACTTAATTGCTCGGGCAAGTAATAGTCGAGCCGCGCCACCACCCCAAAACGTGCCCGCATCGGCGCAGTCAATAACCCGGCACGTGTCGTGGCGCCGATCAGCGTGAACTTTGGCAGTTTGAGTTGAATCGAGCGGGCGTTGGCGCCTTTGTCGATGATGATGTCGAGCTTGAAATCTTCCATCGCCGGATACAAATATTCTTCGACGACATGGTTGAGTCGATGGATCTCATCAATAAACAGAACGTCGCCTTCGCCGAGATTCGTCAGCAGACCCGCCAGATCACCGGCCTTTTCCAGGGCCGGGCCGGAGGTGATGCGGATCTTTGTACCCATCGCATTCGCAATGATATGGGCCAGCGTGGTTTTGCCAAGTCCGGGCGGGCCATATAAAAGCACATGATCGAGCGCTTCCTGCCGCGCACGCGCGGCTTCAACAAACACACGCAAATTACTTTTTAGGTTGTCCTGCCCGACAAAATCCTCAAAGAGCGTCGGGCGCAGGCTGCGATCAAAATCCTGCTCGCCCTCAAGCGGAGCAGGGTCGAGGGGACGAACCGTTTTGGCAGTCTGCTCAAGCATGATCGCTTTGCAAAACCAAAGTTTTGCCCTCCTATATGTATCGCAACGCGCGTTTAATCAACTCTTCAACCGGCAGCTCGCCCGCCTCTTTTTTTACTTGCTCAACCGCTTTTTGGGCGGAGGAGCGGGTGTAACCTAACGACACCAACGCCGTGATGGTCTCTTCTTCGATTGCTGAGGACGCCGGCGCGGCGCTGGTGGTTGCTTCTGGCATCCAGCGGGCGAGGCGATCGCGCAGTTCCAACACCAGCCGTTCGGCGGTTTTCTTGCCGATGCCGGGAATTTCCGTCAACGCAGCAATATCGTTTCTCGTAATGTGCTGGCAAAACATTTCCACCGGCGAACTGCTGAGAATGCTTTGCGCGAGCTTGGGCCCGATTCCGCTCACCGAAATCAAATGCTGGAAAAGCTGCTTCTCCGCCGCCGAGATAAAACCAAAAAGCTGCAGAGCATCTTCGCGGACATGGAGATAGGTTAACACACTTGTGCTCTCGCCCACGGCGCCCAGCTTGTCAAACGTCGAGAGCGGAATGAGAATTTCGTAACCGACGCCGCTCACTTCAACTAAAATGCGCGTTGGAGATTTTTCCAACAGCCGACCGGAAAGTTTGGCAATCATAGATATAAAAGGCAAAAAACAAAAGGCAAACAGCAATTTGTTATTTGCCTTTGACGCGGTGTGCATGGCATATTGCCAAAGCCAACGCATCGGCGATGTCGTGCGTTTCCGGACGTGCGGGCAAATTCAACACGGCTTGCACCATGCGCTGCATTTGTTCTTTGGAAGCGTTGCCGTAACCGGTCGCAGCTAATTTGACTTCACGCGGAGAATATTCCATCACCGGCAGGTCATTTTCCGCCGCCGCCAGCAGCAACACGCCGCGCGCATGCCCGAGTTTTAACGCCACCTGCGCATTGCGCGCGTAAATCAAATTTTCCACCACCATCACTTCGGGATGCCAGGCACGCACCCCGGCTTGCACCGCCGCATAAATTTGCTGCAAGCGCTCACACAACGGTTGAGCCGGCGAAGGCGCAATCAATTTTGCATCAACAAAAGAAATGCGCCCATCCTGCAGCGCAATCAATCCCAATCCCGTTCGTATCAAACCGGGATCGACTCCTAAAATTCGCCGTTCGGTTTTACGCAATGGCATGCACGCGCGATCAGGCTTCGCTAAACTTCGCGATGGCTTCCGCGGCAATGTCGCCGTTCGAATGAACTTTTTGGATGTCTTCATTTTCTTCGATGGCATCCAACAGTCGCAGCAATTGCTCGGCCTCTTTGCCTTCGACCTTGACCGTGTCTTTGGGATACAAGCTGACTTCGGCCTTTTCGATTTTGAGACCCTGCTTTTCCAACGCGCCTTTTACCGCATCCAAATCGCTCGGCCCGGTGAGAATTTCGGTCGATTCCGGATCATATTTGATATCTTCGGCGCCGGCATCGAGCGCCACCAACATGATGTCATCTTCACTTTTGCCCGCGGGGGCAATGGAAATGACGCCTTTCTTGTCAAATTTCCAACTGACGGCGCCCGCTGAAGCGAGGTTGCCGCCATTTTTGGAGAAGATGTGACGGATTTCCGAAACCGCGCGATTCTTGTTGTCGGTAATCAATTCGGCAATAATCGCCACGCCGCCGGGGCCGTAACCTTCGTAAGCGACTTCTTCGTAATTCACGCCTTCCAACTCGCCGGTGCCTTTTTTGATCGCGCGCTCCACATTGCTCGCCGGCATATTGGACGCTTTGGCATCCTGAATCGCTTTGCGCAAACGGGCATTACTGGCCTCATCGCCGCCGCCCATACGCGCCGCCAGCGTAATTTCTTTAATGAGACGCGTGAACACGCGACCTTTCGCCGCGTCCGTGGCCGCTTTTTTATGTTTAATTTTGGCCCATTTATTATGACCTGACATGCAAAAACCTCCGGATTGACAACTTTATTTTTCTGTAGGAAATAAATATGTCCCAATCTGTCTAAATGGTGCTTACTAAAAACCGCGCCACAACTAATGCGGTGCACAGACAAAATCGGGGCAACATATTAATTTAATAAAATTTTGCCCGTTTTCCAAGTGGAATTTTGGATTGTTTTGGGTTTGGTACATTCTTTGGGACAGACAAATTGGCAAGTGGGCGTATGACATAAAGCGAACCATTTTGAAAGCTGAAACAAATCAGCTCCTCATAAGTTTAAATCAACTTTCTGACTTCGTGGTTTGAGGCTGTAAAAACAGGGTTGCGGCGG
>CAYUVM010000648.1:0-3116 GCA_964447935.1 uncultured Cytophagia bacterium
AATCGTAACCTTCCATTTTTTCCTCCACAGGGTTGGAATGTTGCTGATCAATTATAATGTCATCACAATCAATCTTACTGCAGCCTTGCTGCCCATAAAATAAGTTATCAAAATGCGATTTGCAAGATTAATTTTCAAAATATACGTAAATTTTTAAAAAAATTCTCCTTCTGACAATCACTGATAACGCGCCGAACACAGAGATTTGCAACATAATGAACTCAGATTCTCTTTTTAAGCCAATAACACATATTTGCAAAAGGTTTAAATTTTAAAAGTGCCATCATGTTCACCATTAATTTGAAAAACATTATCACGTTGCCACAGAATTTTTGCCCTTGTTTGGTCAGCGCGTATTAGTTCCCCTAATAGCAGCTTGAATTACCTCACCACCACCATCTTTCGCATCATCACTTCATTGCCCGTTTCCAATCTGAGCAAATAAATTCCGCTAACAACCTGAAGTTGATTGGCATTTTTGCCGTCCCACTTTAAAGTATAGGTTCCGGCCGGCATGCGCTTATTAAGTAAAATCATTACTTCCGCGCCGAGCAAATTGAACACGCGCAATTTAATTTCTGCTGCTCGCGGCAACTCAAAGCGAATCGTGGTTTCCGGATTAAATGGATTGGGGAAATTTTGGTGCAACGTAAAAGTTTGCGGCAGCGCGGGGTTGCTGGATTCGACAACACCAGTCGGAATATCCGGCACGCTGATCGATTGGGGCGAGGTGGCAACCATGTAAATGGCCGCGCCGTAAGCCGGCAGTGTCACGGCAAGTTGAGCAGCGCCAGTGGCGTCCGTGACCAAGGTGGTGGTGGTTCCCGTTAGCAATTCGCTCACCACCAAATTCATGCCCGGTTTCACTCCACCGCTAAACTCGACTGTCGCCGCATTGAGCGTGAGCGTAATGTTGCGCGGCGCATTCGCCAAATTAACCGCGACCACGGCATTCTCATCCGTAAAGGGCCGTGAAAATGCATACACGCTGTTGTCCGCTTGATTGAAGCGAACGAGTCGTTGTGTCCAAAACGTCGGAAATTTTTCGCGAATATAGGCAAATTTCTGATACAGCTTTTGCACAATCGCTTTATCGGGATCATTAAAATTGACCTTGCCGCGTCTGCCGGTAAATTCGTTCAATCCGTTGCCAAAACCGACTTCTTGGCCGGCGTAAACCATCGGAATACCCGGAATCGTGAACAACGTTGCCGCCAATGGAATCGTCTGTTGCATACTGCTGGCGAGAAGCGCCAAACGCCATTCATCATGATTTTCCAAAAACCGGAAAAAAGAACTGTTGGGGCCGGGATAAAAATTGTTGTTAAAAATTTTATTGTGCAAGTTGGTCGCATTGCTCGTCAACGCGTTGCCGGCGCGAAAGCCGTCGAAATACAAAGGCCAATCATATCCCGAATCCACGCCGCCGCCGCCGTCGGCATAAATGCGCTCCGTGCCGAAACCGACGCCGTTGTCTTCTGCCAACAGCCAAATATCCGGCTTGATATGTTTGAGCGCCTCGCGCATGGGAATGCCCATTTCGTTCTCGCCGCCGTTGCCGTTGTTCGCGCGCCGCGCCGGGCCCCAATAAACATCGAAGCGAAAACCGTCGGCGCCCATTTCATTAATCCAAAATTTATACACGTCGATCATATACAATCGCGCATCAAGATCGGCCCAGTTGTAATTGATAATCTCCTCGCTGAAGCCATCGTAATAAACGAACAAGCCGTTGTTGCTGCGGCGCTCCGGCAGGTTGGGCCGATAATTGCTGTTGGTGACCAGGTTATGCTGATAAAAATTCCAATACCGGGAATTTTCGCGATACTGCCGCACATCGGCGGCAAAAGGATGCGCCTGACTCGTGTGATTTGGCGTGACATCGAGCACGACGCGAATGCCAAGTTGATGCGCGCGATTCGTGAAGTCGCGAAAATCGGCGTTGGTGCCAAACTCCGGCGCCACGTTATAAAAGTCAACCACATCGTATCCCGCGCCGACGCCATCAATGCGAAAATTATTGTCGAAGATTGGCATGAGCCAAATCACATTGAAGCCCATCGCTTTGATGTAGTTCAATTGCGCCGCCGCGGCTTTCAACGTGCCCTGCGGCGTAAATGCATCGACAAAAATTTCATACACGCGGGCCTGTTTCACCCACGCCGGATTGCTCTTGATCGTCGCCGGAATCACCAGGCCGGTGGGCGTCACCGTAAAAAATTGCCGCGTCCGGTCGAGGTTACCGTTGGGGTCGCGCGCGGTCAAAGTAAAATAATATTCACCCGGCGCTTGCGGTTTTGTCACGGTGACCACTGAGTCCGCGGCGCCATTAATGCCGAGCGTTTGCGGGTTCGTCGCATCTTCCTGCCAGCTAAAGGTCAGCGCTTGTGCATCGGGATCGGTGCTCCGCGTCGCGCGCAGCTTGATTTGCGTCGCTGCCGTATCAAAAGTAATCACGGCATTCGGGCTGTGATTGACTTTGCGTTTGATCTGCACGATGCCGGAAGTCTGTAGCACGCCGCCGACTCTTGCCTGCACGGAGAAAAGATTATCACCTTCGAGCAATGTGATCGTCGTGTCAAATTTGCCGTTGCGTAACGTCACCGGAAAAGCAGTCGCGCCGCGCAAAATCATTGCCGACCGCAAGGTGCTGTCCGGCGTGCCATTGGCCTGCAAAACTTCCCCGCGAATCGGCCAGCCCGCTTTCCAGGTTTCCGCGGGCTGCGTCATCATCTGCACCGCATCGGCCTGTACCGTGAAACGCGTGGTATCGGAGTTGATTGTCCCCGCCAGCGTGCGCGCGATGAGAATAAGTTGGTGCGAGCCATTTGTCAGCGGCGTCGTGGGGGTAAAAGTAAATTTTTTCGTCGTCTCATTATAACCGCTGCCGATGTAGCGATATTCAACATTGTCGAGTTTGACGATAATTGAATTCGTGTCGAGACGCGTCCGCGTCGCCGGAAACACATACGCTTCGATCAACGGCTGGCGGGTCTTTACGGTTGGCGAGAGTGAATTGGGCAGCAAATAATGTATCGTCGGATTGCGCACATACAAATAGGAATTGCCATTTGGATCAAGGCGGTTTATGCGCGGATTCAGCGGATCGCTCCGCC
>CAYUVM010000649.1:0-3116 GCA_964447935.1 uncultured Cytophagia bacterium
GATAAACAGCTCTCTGAGCACGGGAAGCTTGACCAGAAAGTCAAGACCTTTGATGCATTCATATTTTTTATGCTGGATTTTCATGCCGCATTGCAAAACCAGACGCTCGAATTTTGCCACGCTCATTTTCGCCAGCCCGCCTTCGACCTCTTCATATTTCATGGCACCGTCATTGCGAAAACGCTGGCGCACCTTCATGACCGTCGCCTCGCCGAACATGAGATTGATCCACGGTACGCGGGTCATAAATTGCATGTGACTGCCGTAAGGCGCAAACCACGGCGGCCCAAACGTGATGAGCAGCTTGCCGGCTGGATGCAAAGCGGATTTCATGATTTTTAAAATCTCCACCGGCTGGATAAAATGCTCCATGCTGTTTTGTGAAATGACAACATCAAAGCTGCCGAGCTGGCACTCGTCGAGTTTATCGGTAAATTCCACGCGGCCGTTAAGATCGTGCTGTGCGGCGAGATCGCGGCCGCGCTGCAAGAATTTCTGATTGATGTCCAAACCGGCAACATACTTCGCGCCGGCCTTGGCCATCGCCACAGTTTGTTGGCCGTAGCCGCAGCCGAAGTCGAGAACGCGCTTTCCCGCAATCTCGCGCTCAAAACAGTTAAAAGCGTGCTGCAACAAAGCCAGCGCGCTGTCGACGGTTTCTTCCTTGCACGAAAGCTGGCCGCACTGGTTTTCAGGTTGGTGCGAGATCGCGAGCAACAGCCTTTCCGGTAATGGGATAAATCGATCTACGTGCCGGCTTATTTTCATTTCTGACTCGCGAGGGCGAGTCAGGGTTAATGCTTCCATATTTAAGCTCCTCTCATTGAATCAGGGACATCAAGCCCAAAGGTTGCAAAATAATTCCATAGGTTTTATGGCGACAAAAATAAAAATCATTATCTCAGGCAACCGACGGCTTTAGCGCAAAATCTTTTCGTTGCGATTGCCGCTGCCCGGTTCTATTCCAGCCTTGCATTTCCTGATCATACGAATCACCCCAGAAATGCCGGATCAATTGTTCCTTCCAGTCGCAATAATTTCCTTTAATATTCAAGCTTTTCCACTCTTCGACCATTTTCTCTTTGTATTGATCGGTCGTGCCGATGACGCGCGCAGGCACACCGACGGCGATGCTGTTGGGCGGCACGTCTTTGGTCACCACGGCGCCGGCACCGACTATTGAATTGCGGCCGATTGTCACATTCGGCATGATGATCGCATTGATGCCGATGAAGCAGTTGTCTTGAATTTCAATTTTGCCGAAATAATTCAAATCCGGCATTTCATGACGGAAAATCCAGCAGCCGCCGTCATGGGTGATCAATTGCACACCGCCGGTCACCGTGCAGTGATTGCCGATTTTCACAAGATACGGCTCCGAGCCGCAATTCGTAATAAAGATGCGGCAGTTTTCACCGACCTGCACGCCCTGCTTGCGCAGATAGGCGGCCATGGTAAACTCGTTATGTCGCCACAGTTCGATTTTCGTCTGCAGCATTTTGATCAGACCTTTGAGAAACTTTAGCATTTTTCACGCTACACTTTCACTGTAACAAGTCCATCATGATTCAAGAATTGCTCACACGTGAAATTAAACATCAATTATGTCTGGCTTCGCGAGCGTTCCAGTTCGCGAGCCAGTTTTTCCCGCTTTTTTAGTAAAATTTCTTCTTTTAGATTTTATCGCAGCAACTTTTACCGGCGCCACGGCTTTAACCGGTACGGGCAGATCTTGCGCTACTGGTGTGTTTAATACCGGCGCGGGCTTGCTTTGCTTTTGCTCATTATACATCACGGTCAGACGCAGCACCATCCCCAGTAAAGCCCAGTAAAACCCCATGACATTCATATAATTCCAGTACGTGCCGGCGGCGTTGCCGCTGAGAATCGCCAGCACGCAGCCGATACAAGCCAGTCCCAGCGCCCGGTGAAATTCATCATCGGCGAGGCGATATAATTTCCAACCGGAATGAGCGCCCAGGCTGAAGATCAAAATGTATAGCGTGATACCAACAAACCCCAATTCCACCGTGGTTTCCATGTAACCGCTATGAAAGCTGGCCCAGGTATACTTAAAACCGTCCACATGAATTTTCAAGTAGGGTGAAACATTAAAACCCGCGCCTGCAATGGGATTCGCGGAAATAATGCCTTTGGCCAATTCCCACATGCCCACTCTTTGCATCATCGTCGTGTCATACTGGCCGTCTTCGCTTTTGGTCATCATGATTCGTTGTTGCACAGACTGCGGCAGGATAACTTGCCAGAAAATCACCAGCAGCGCCATGCCGAGAAGGATGCGCCGTTCCTTGATGAAACCCGCAAACAAGAGTGTCACCACGCCAGCCAGGTAACCGCTACGCGAAAAGGAGAACATCAAGCAATAATAAGTGAAAAGCGTGATGAAGCCGAAGAAAAATTTTTGCCACGTCTTCTTGGTGGCCAGAAACATAAACAACATGACGATGGCATATTGCGCTTGAAAAACGGCGAGGGCGTTTCCACCCAACGCCTGGCCGCCGGCACCGCCAAAGCGCCATTGCGTATATTCATGCGACAGATCACGTTCATGCGCGGCCTGATAAAAATTGCGATCCAGCGTCAACATCGCGCCGGCCATCAGGACAATGAGAATTTCCATATGGCGTGGGTTCTTGATGTTGTTATAGACGATAAAGAACAACGTCGGCATCATCAGGTAATTCTTCCAGGCGATGAAACGATCGTCGCCAATGAGAACCGTATAGCCATATCCCAAGTAATTCGCGCCGCGGATCAACTCAATGAACGTCCACAAGATCAACAGAAAAATGGGCAAGTTCAACGGCGACTTAAGAAAAAATTTGTCGTCGCTTTTATGCCAGCCTTTCCAGCGTTGGGTCAAATTGCCTTTTTTGCGATCCAGCACCCAGCGCAGCAACATCGCAAAGAGCATCAAGTCGTTGATGTCTTTGCCGAGCGGATAAATATTTGCATAGTTCAAAACGTTTTGCAGCGGAATAAATGGCACCAGAAAAAAAATGCCGTATTCGACCCGCCGAAAGATCGTGAGCAAAAAAACCACGACAAAAGCGAAGAAAATGAGCGGGCCGACGAATTTTGACAGCCCGAAGCCA
>CAYUVM010000650.1:0-3114 GCA_964447935.1 uncultured Cytophagia bacterium
TGCGGCCGCGCACTTTGTCGTCGAGGTTGCGCTCGATGGCGATGATTTCCACTTCACTGGCGAGCAGGTCGGTGAGAAAGGACAAGGCCTCGGCGGGATTGGAAATTTCCAAAATATGCTGGCGGGTTTTCATGTCGCGGGCCAAATGCGCCGCAATAAAATCGGCAAGGCGCTGGGGCTTGTCGAGATTTTCCAACGGCAACAACACTTCGTTGGGAAGGTTGCGATTCAGATGGACGTATTCTTTAAACAATGCCGCGGCCCGCCGCATCAGCGCCAGGATTTCCGGCGACGCCTCTTCCTGGTCGCCAATCACCTCGACGCGCGCGGCAAAATATTCCGCCACCGGCATAAAACGGGTAATCCGGCCGCGCACCAACCCCTCGACGATCACTTTCATCACGCCATTGGGAAGCTTCAGAACCTGCAGGATGCGCGCCAGCACGCCGACGCGTTGCAAATCGTCTTTGGCCGGCTCTTCTTGTGTCACGTCTTTCTGCGCCGTTAGAAAAATGAGGCGATCCTGCGCCATTGCTTCCTGCACCGCGAACAGCGAGGCATCCCGGCCAACGAGCAGGGGGAACGTCATGTAAGGAAAAATCACGACTTCTTTTAACGGTAAAACCGGCAGCCGGCTGTTCAGGTCAATTTCGACGCCGTCGCGGATTAGTTTTTTCATGAGGCGCTTTCGTAAAAGTACGGCAAAACTCTGACGCAAAATAATTATGGCAAGATAATTTTAACCTCTTTAAATCATCTTGCCATAATTTCTTTGCAAAAATATTGGGGCTTGGTGTTGTCTTTAAGCGGTTTTC
Source organism: uncultured Cytophagia bacterium (assembly GCA_964447935.1). Taxonomy (GTDB): domain Bacteria; phylum Zhuqueibacterota; class Zhuqueibacteria; order Zhuqueibacterales; family Zhuqueibacteraceae; genus Zhuqueibacter. The sequence goes on from CAYUVM010000650.1 coordinate 816, forward strand.
TTCATTTCTTCGTAGGTAAACAGCGGCGGCTGGTTTTGCGTGACGGTGTCGCGGGTGATGCGCACCTGCTTGATCTCCGGCATGTTGGGGAGCTTGTACATCAAGTCCAGCATCACCTCTTCCAGCACCGCGCGCAGGCCGCGTGCGCCCGTGCGGCGTTTCATCGCTTTCTGCACGATGGCTTGCAGCGCGTCTTCGTCGAAATCCAGCACGGCGCCATCTAATCCCAACAAGCGTTTGTATTGCTTCGTAAGCGCGTTCTTCGGCTCCACCAAAATTTTCAGCATCGCCTGCTCGCTCAACTGTGACAGCGGCGCAATCACCGGCAGGCGGCCGATCAGCTCGGGAATCAAGCCGAAGCGCAGCAAATCATCCGGCTCGGTTTGCATCAGCAACGCCGCGGTATCCTGTTCCGTGCGTTTGGAAGATTCCGCGCTGAAGCCGTACTGTTTTTTGCCGGTGCGGCTCGCAATGATTTTATCCAAACCCTCAAACGCGCCGCCGCAAATAAACAGGATATTGCGGGTGTTGACGTTGATGAGATTTTGCTCCGGATGCTTGCGGCCGCCTTTCGGAGGAATCGCGGCGACCGTGCCTTCCAGCAATTTCAACAACCCTTGCTGCACGCCCTCGCCGGAGACGTCGCGTGTGATGCTGGGATTGCCGTCTTTGCGCGAGATTTTGTCGATCTCGTCAATGTAAATGATGCCCTTCTCGGTTTTCTCAACATCATAATCCGCGGCTTGCAACAAGCGGACGAGAATATTTTCCACGTCGTCGCCGACATAACCGGCTTCCGTGAGAGTAGTGGCGTCGGCAATCGTGAACGGCACTTGCAGCGCGCGCGCCAGTGTTTGTGCCATCAAGGTTTTGCCGGTTCCGGTGGGGCCGACGAGCAGAATATTGCTCTTTTCTAATTCGACCTCGTCCATCACATTGACTTGCTCGATGCGCTTGTAATGATTGTACACCGCGACGGCGAGCGCTTTCTTGGCATATTCCTGGCCGATGACATAATCATCGAGTTCTTTCTTGATTTCCACCGGCGTTGGAATGCGCCCATAAAAAGAAATGGCGCGGCGCTGGGCATCTTCGCGAATGATGTCGCTGGCGTTGCGCACGCATTCGTTGCAAATGAAAACTTCCGGCCCGGTGACGATGCAATCCACCTGATTGGAGTTTTTGCCGCAAAACGAGCAGATAAACAAACGATCACGTCTATTGAAATCGGCCATGGTCGGTTTTGGTTATACTTGCGAAGAAAATGTCATCCCGCTTGGCAGCAGGATGACATTGAGAATTGTTGCCTAGCATTTAAAAATACTACTACTGTAGCGCTGCTTTGATTTTTTCGTCAAGGTAAGCGGGGTCGAATCATGACGTCACCCTTCGACTGCGCTCCGGGTAACGTTATGCTACTTGTTTTCTTTCTTGCGGTCAAACTTGCGCGTCATGACTTCGTCGACAATGCCGTACTTGACGGCTTCTTCTGCCGACATAAAAAAATTGCGGTCGGTATCTTTTTCTATTTGCGAAATCGGCTGGCCCGTATGCTTTGCCAAAATTTGATTCAAGCGTTCGCGCAACGTCAAAATTTCACGCGCCTGAATTTCAATGTCGGAGGCCTGGCCTTGCGCGCCGCCCGCCGGTTGGTGAATCATCACCCGCGAATGCGGCAAGGTGAAACGCTTGCCCTTGGCGCCGGCGGCGAGGAGCAACGCGCCCATGCTGGCCGCCTGGCCCATGCAAATCGTGCTCACGTCGGGCTGGATAAATTGCATCGTATCGTAAATGGCCAATCCCGCCGAAACATAGCCGCCCGGCGAATTGATATAAAAATGAATGTCTTTTTCCTGATCTTCGGCCGCCAGCCATAACAACTGCGCAATCACCAAACTCGCCACATGCTCATTGACATCCGTGCCGAGGAAAATGATGCGTTCCTTCAACAGCCGCGAATAAATATCAAACGAACGCTCACCGCGTCCGGTCTGTTCGACAACAATTGGTACTAAACCCATGGTGTTCATTCCTCTTGGTTTAAGGTTGGCCTGTTATCCTGTTTGCCGTTTAGCCGGTTCAAAGTTTGTTTGTAACCGGCCAACCGGTCAATCGGCAAACGTTTTGTTGCTTAAACGGTTATAATTTTCTGCTGGCCGCGATCTTTGTACGGCGCATGCCGTTCGCGGTATTTCATCTGTTCTTCCAAGAACTGCAAGGTTTTGGATTCCAGCAAATTGGCGCGCATTTGCTCGCGCTTGTATTCGTCGTGCATCGTGCGGTTTAGAACACGCTGCGG
>CAYUVM010000651.1:0-3108 GCA_964447935.1 uncultured Cytophagia bacterium
AGATCGGCCTTTTTAATGATATCACGCTGCAGCGTGTCACAAAGCTGAGTCTGCCAGTTCCAGCCGATCGCACCGGGCACGTGCCCTTCTTCGTAAGCTTTGGTGTCAACATCCACCTCCGCGATCACAAGCTTCGCATCGTTTTTGTGCTCATCGACCCATTGGGTTGAGACCAACGTTTCGGGATTAGCATAATTGGACATGAAAACTTCCTTTCTGGTTATTAACAAATGAAAAGAATTTTATTGATTTAATTTAACAGTTATTCTTATACCATTCAACTCCACAAATATGTGGGGAAAACGCCTTCCTCGCGTTCACCATTAACGGATCGACTGCGGATCAATTCAAGATGCGCCAATTTCTTTGCACCTTTTACTGCAACAAGATACAAAAGTTTCGCAGCGTGTGCATGACACTAACATTGCAAAGACAGATATTACTGTTAAGCACAACGCATAAATTTAACCAAATACAAGCAAAGTGCAAGACTTTAATTTTGCGAGGCCAAAGCGGAAGCGTGTACGCCGTTTCCAATCGCTAAAGTTTTACCATTCGGTAGAAAATTAAGAAAACGTTGAATTTGGGGGTAGATTCTGTTATATTTGGGGTGATTTCAAAAGGAGTCGCTATGACCGGCAATAATCTAAAATTTCTCCGCCAAGCTTTTGCCGTCGCCCAACGCGCGCGCGAGCAGGGCAATCATCCGTTTGGCGCCATACTCGTTGATGCGAATGGCGAAAAACTTTTGGAGGCCGAGAACACCGTGATTACTGACCGCGACTGTGTTGGTCATGCAGAGACGAATTTGCTTCGCGAGGCCTCGCGCCGCTTTGAGGCGAGGGCTTTGGCTCAATGCACGATTTATGCCAGTGCCGAGCCGTGCGCCATGTGCGCCGGGGCGATCTACTGGAGCGGCGTCAACCGGCTCGTTTACGGTTTGAGCAAGCAACGATTGAGCGAAATCCAAAATCAACAAATCTATTGGCAGCTCGCTCTTCCCTGCCGTGAAGTTTTCGCCAGAGGGCAACGTGAAATTTCAGTCGAGGGGCCGGCGCTGGAGGCAGAGGCCGAAATTGTGCATAAAGATTACTGGAAGTGAGCGGAATATGGATCGCAATCTCGAAACTGCAAAACGTTATCTATCTGCTATTGAGCAAGGCATTGCTTGCAAGCAAATGGCAGAATTCTTTTCCCCCGAGGTTATTCAGGAAAAGTTTCCCAATCGGCTTGTGCCCATCGGGGCTAAACGCGACCTGGCTGCCTTCTTGATGGATGTGAGCGCGGCAAGAAAGTCATATCTTCACAGCAATATGAGATCAAGAACGCGATGGCCGGTGCAAACGTAGTTGCGCTCGAAGTGTTGTGGACGGGAACGTTGGCGGTGGCGCTTGGCACCCTTCCGGTCGGCGGTCAAATGCGCGCGCATTTTGCCATGTTCCTAGAATTTCGTGACGGTAAAATCGTGGCGCAAAGAAATTATGATTGTTTTGAACCGTGGTGATTGACTTCACAAGGAATCTTGCTTGGAGATTTATAAAAAAGCTTATTTCGAAATAAAAAAGGCCCGAGTCCGAAGACCCTGGGCCTCTTGGCTGTGAGGGGGAGCCACAATCCTTGTATTGCCAACTTGCCTGTTAGCATCTTGCCGACTTGCTTGTCAGCTATCCTAATTCTTTCTTGATCTATTGTTATTACAACTCACGTGCCAGAAGCCGTTGTCGCGATTCAGTTTTATTATTACAAAAAATTGACGCGATAAAACTTGGCAGCACCTGGGATTAAATTTAAATTGCAAAAATCAACGTCACTTTTAAAATGACTCACATTGAGCGCCGTGGTCGATGCAGATACAGATTCGAAATTCAAATTGCGTTTAGTAGGATACTGAGAAACTCATTTTAAATGCCACGCCCGCTTTTGCGAGAATGACAATTTGCAGCAACTTTAGACTTCTTCAGCAGACTGTTAGGAAAAATTACATTGCCAATGGGCAAGATATAAAACTATTGCACCCGCCAGGAAACTTGTTCGATTAAATTGAAGTTTTGTAGTCAAACTTCTTCGAAATAAAAAAGGCCCGAGTCCGAAGACCCTGGGCCTCTTGGCTGTGAGGGGGAGCCACAATCCTTATATTACTCGCCAACCTACCTGTCAGCGCTGAAGCATTCTCTTGCTTAATTTCTAATACAACTCACATGCCAACGAATGAATGCCTTACTTTGAAATTATGTTATAAAATTGTGACGCGCCAAAATCTTGTAGAGGTTGAGATTAAACTTAAACTACATTCAAAATGGAACGTTTGGGAAATGACTCATCGTGAGCGTCGTGATCGCTCACGATACAAATTCGAAATACCAATTGCGCTTACGAAAACGGCGTGGTGCCCGATAAACAGTTTTCAAAAATCCATTTTAATAAATCGGTGACGGATTGCAGAACCCCAACCCTCACTTCGAAAATAAAAAAGGCCCGAGTCCGAAGACCCTGGGCCTCTTGGCTGTGAGGGGGAGCCACAATTTATATGATAACCGACGTCCTGTCAGTGTTTTCCTATTGTTCTCTTGGTGCTTGATATTACAACCCACGTGCCAAAACGTTAAGGCATGTTGCGGCTCAATTCCCGAACGAGCCGAAGTGAGAATAAGATTTTATTTTGTTTGATTTTAAGTAACAGCGTTTGCCTTATGATGCCGCCATTCGGGTAAAAGTGCCCATGTCCAAAAGTGTATCAACATACAAATTCGAAATCCAAATTCCTATTGTGATACATAATCGGAGTTCGGTTCACAGTCGTTCGAAGCGGCGATTCGCGTGGCTCAACTATCCGAGCAAATGAGCATTTCTCTCGCGCAATGGATTGAACCGGATCACAATGAAGGTGATGTCATCATCAGGTGGCCGCGGGCCGGCCCAGGTTTTTCCGGCTTGCAGGAGATGGGTAATCACCTCTTGCGCGGTTTTACCCGCAGCTTGCGCAAAGAGTTTTTTGACTTCATCGTAGCCCAAAATTTCCCCTTGTTCGTTGAATAACTCCGGGAAGCCGTCACTCATAAACAATAGCGTGTCGCCGGAATGCAGTTGCAGTTTTGCGGTTTGATACGG
>CAYUVM010000652.1:0-3103 GCA_964447935.1 uncultured Cytophagia bacterium
TTTTTTCTCGGTAGCGCCATTTTCATAGAAGGCGATTTCGGAGCGCACATTGGCGCGGATAACTTCCACCACGCGGGTGGGAACTTCTGCGTCGAGGGTTTTTTCTTCGGGCTTCGGCGGCAGTTGCGGGCGAATAAAACGCGGCTGCGGTTCCGGCTCCGTATAGCCGTTAAATTGGCTGATCTTCACCCCGTCAGTGTCGCGCCGCTCCAAATCAGTGCCATTGCGCAGCACCAGTTGCAACTTGCCTTCGTTGCTGGCCAGCGCCAGTTTTTCCGCTTCATCGGGCGACACCACCAGCGTCACCGATTTCACCACCACGGGGTCGTCACTATTTTTGTTATATGTTTGATCGACCGCGAGCACTTCCACGTTTTGCAAAATCGTCCGGGTTGTCGTGCCGTTCTTCATGCCGCTCGGCGAAACCGTCGCCAGCACGTCAACGCGCGTGCCCGGCAAAATAAAACCGCCAACGCCGCTCACCACGTTGACCGCGACGGTGAAAGCGCGCATGCCGGCTGGAATCAAGCCGGGAACGCCGCCGCCGGAACCAGTTGGGGCTAACTTCGTCGCTAAAACTGGTTCCCCGGCCGTAACATCCGTTTTAACGACCCGGCCAATCAGTTTATCGATTTCCTGAAAACTGCTGTCCGGCAACAAATCTTCCGGCCATTGCTTAATCTGTAAATCTTCGGCTTTCAAAGGTGTGCCAAGCGGTAGCGCGAAAGCCGCGACCACAACCGGATGAGTGACCACCGTTAAATTTTTCATCCTTTCCTGCTCATTTTTCAGGTAAGAAAAAACGCCATAGCTGGCGAGCAGACCTGAAAACAGCGCGAGAGGCACCATGAATCTGGGTTTGAAAATAAACATAAGAAACTCCACATAAAATCTTTCCCAAACTTTCCACGTCGAAACACTGACGGTTACTCGCAATTGCTGTTTGGGATATCCAAATTTTTTGCCAAGCGTTCAGTTAAAATAAACTTGTTCTTCAGCCTTCCCACCGCATGCTGGCGGTGCGCGTGAGTTGGAGTGTACGGCTTATTCCCGGGACAATCGTACCGGTCAAAACATTGTAGTTGATGCGAACGGTTACCGTGACGTTATTCGCGGCATTCGGGCCGACTACCGTGATGGTTGCACCGGTGATGCTCGCGCCGCTCAGCACGTTATTGACCGCCGTCTGGACTTGCGCAGTATTCGGCGCCGTCACCGCGGCGACGCGAGCGCCTTCACGCGCCGCGCCGGTCAACACGTTCATCGTCATCCACAGACGGCCAAATTCGACCGTGCCAAAGAGAATAATCACCAGCATTGGCAGCAGCAGCGCAAATTCTACGAGCGATTGCCCTTGTTGCTGTTTAATCAGTTTGAGTTTTTGCAATTTCATAAATCACCATTCAGCTATTTGGTAATACACGTGAGCAGCGTGCCAATCGCAATGGCGACGCCATAAGGAAGAGTATTTTCAATCGGAATATCGGCTTTATCGTCGAGACGAAAATGTTTTTGATAAGAAAAACCGTGCAGCAAATTTTTGCTGCGGCTTAAGATCTTTTTAAATGAGTATTGGCGGATAATCTGCGCGAGCGCCATCAACCCGCCGGCGATGACGGTTAAAACAAAAGCGGCAAGCACTTTTTCAACGCCGAGCAGCGCCCCGACACTCGCCAATAGCTTCACATCGCCGGCGCCTATGCCCCCAAGCAAATAAAAAACCAGCAGCATGCCGCCGCCCAACGCCAATCCTCCGAGAGAAAACCACAGGCCGCTCCACCCCGCGTGAATGCTGTGCAGGCCCAGACCCGTCAACATCGCCGCAAACGTGATGACATTGGGAATCAGCCGGCTCCGATAATCATAAATCGCCGCACCCAACACCGTCGTCACGGTAATCACTAAAATCAGCATTGAAAAGTTGAACGGATTCATGATGCGGGATTTGGTTAAAATTTTGAAACTCTGCTTTACAACCTTTTTTGCTTGTTGGAATAACTTGTCGTTCCAGGCCATCGTGAGGAAGACTCGTTGTCACTTCGCTTCTCGCACTGATTTATTCACTTATTCAAATGCCACTATAATTTGTGAAGAGAGCCTGCGCATTCGCTGTAATTCAAGAAGGCCTTTTTAACGTCCTTGTCCGGTAGACGCTGCTCTCCCTTTTAGAACCGGAAGCGCCGTTCGCTTCCTGAGGCGTGCCGATTCTAAAATTTAGCCGACCCTCTTCACTTTTATTTTGCTTACAGGCGTTGCAAATTAGACAGCGTTGGCAATTTGCGTCAACAGGGCCGCGACGTTCGTGCCCAGCAACGTCAAGGCGGCGATACATACAATGGCCACAAGGAAAATAATCAGGCCATATTCCGGCAGGGTTTGACCTTCTTCACGAACGAACAAACTCCGCACGAAAGCGCTCAAAGCAAATAATGACTTCATTGGACGTACTCCTTAAAGTTTTAAAAAGTTGTTGTGAAAAATTTGAACTTGTTTATATGAAAATTTCACCAGGGTGAAATGAGATGCCTTAGACCGCATTCGCGATCTGGGTTAACAACGCCGCGACGTTCGTGCCCAGCAGCGTCAACGCTGCAATGCAAACAATCGCCACCAAAAAGATGATCAAACCATACTCCGGCAGGGTCTGCCCTTCTTCACGAACAAACAGACCGCGCAAAAAAGCCAACACAGCAACGATGGACTTCATAACGTAAACTCCTTGAATAAACATAAAACAACTGATTTATTGTTTTGATTTAAAGCTCTTATTTCAAGATCAAGTTCAGCTTCAACAGTGTTAACAACCAGTTCATGCCGAGCAACCAGGTGGCAAGCTTATAAAATCGGCGGGAGAATATTTCCCGGCTGGTGTTGCTCGTAGCTGACGCCGCTTCCTGGTGAATAACGGCTTCCGGGTGAATCGTATTTTTGTTCACATGCGCAGCCAATTCTTGAATCGCATGATCAATGACTTCGCCCTGCTTTGTTCCCATCTGATAAAACTCTGGCTGATGGCTATACTGCTTCACCGTGACCAAGCCGCGGCCAACCAGCAGGCCCAAGGCGCGGCGAATTTGTTTCTCGGTATACTCCAAGCGCTCCC
>CAYUVM010000653.1:0-3102 GCA_964447935.1 uncultured Cytophagia bacterium
CGCCTTCCGGCGTGCTGCGCATGAGAATCGGCGTTTCAATATCGACAAAACCGTGGCGGTCCAAATAGCTGCGTGTGGTTTTATACAATTGGTGGCGAACGAGCAAATTGCGCTGCATATCGGATCGGCGCAAATCGAGATAGCGATATTTCAAGCGCAAATCTTCCGCGGCTTCGACGTGATCGCTGATCGCGAACGGCGTCATTTTCGCCGGGTTCAAAATTTTCAGCTCGCGCGCCGCGACTTCAACTTCACCGGTCGGAATATTTTTATTCATCATGCCGGCCGGACGCAGCATCACCGTGCCGCGCGCGGCAATGACAAACTCATTGCGCAAATCCTTGGCTTTTTGATAAACCTCACCCAGCTCGGGATTGAAGACGATTTGTGTTTTGCCGTACCGATCGCGCAAATCGACAAAAAAAACGCCGCCGTGATCGCGCCAGCTATCGACCCAACCCATCAAGATCACTTCATTGCCGCCATTTTCTTGGCGTAACGCGCCACAATTGTGGCTACGTTTCCAGGTTCCCAGGGCTTCCATAGACTTCTTCCTTGATTTATTTTTATCGCATCATTCTGAGCGCCAGATAAAAAAAATGCCGATCCCAGTTTGTTGCTCTGAGATGCGGCCGTGTCGCTATTTCCAAATTTTAGATCGCTGTAGCCGACTTGCCTGTGTTATTAATAAAATCGGCATTTCCCGGCAAAAAGGCAAGCGGAATTTTTAATGCAAATTTTTAAACGTGGGTTTAACGTTAGCTCTCGTTATGGTCGTGCTTCGGCAGCAGCGAAATCAACTTTGGCATAAATATCTTTCAGCGCCAACTTGCAATCAATTGAGGTGAGATTGATGATATCTGCAAGATGATCAAAGGTCGCAAAAAGCCAGCGGCCTTTGCCTTCCTTGGTAAAAAGTTCAGCGCGCGGCCGGTTCGACGCGACCAGCAGATACTCCTGCAGCGAATCAAGCTTGCTATAATGCTCAAATTTCGCGCCGCGATCACGACCTTCCGTTGATTTGGACAAAACTTCGACAATAAGTGTCGGATTGAGCAGCGTATCAAGCTCGTCATCTTCAAACTGCGCTTCGCCACAAACAACCACAATGTCGGGGTAAGTATAAAGCCCAGAGGGGCTCACTTTTAAACGCAGGTCACTGGAGTAGGCCTTGCAGGGACGCGGTTTGAGTTGAGTGTAAAATTCGCCGCTAATATTATATACAATAAGATTATGCGGTTCGCTGGCACCGGCCATCGCGAGTATTTCGCCGTCAAAATACTCGCTCTTGTAATCCGCGATGCGCTCGCGTGCGAGATACTCTTCCGCCGTAATATAAGGGTTTTGCTTTAATGCTGGTTTCGACATGACAAAATCTCCCGATTAAAGACACAGAAAAAATATGAAAATTTCCGGCCAAACACAAGCCAAAATAAAAAAGCCGAACCTGCAAAAAGTTCGGCTAAAAAATCAGAGCAAAAACAGCACGGTTAATCAATACCCAAACGTGTACACTTGGCGAAATGTGGTATTGCCTTTGGCGGGATCGATGGCGCCAAAATCATCCCAGCGCATGATGCGCTCGACGATGCAGCTTTCCACGGCGGGATTATTCAACGTCGAAGCAATCACGTTAACACTGGCAATATTGCCCTGCGGTGTAATGACAAACCGCACCACGAGCTTGCCTTTGAGATTGGGATTGCGCCGCACTTCTTTTTGATAGCAAAACTGAATAGCGGAATTATGCCGCGTCACCACTGCCGCGACGGCGTCACGATCGCGAGAACCGGTGGCTTTGCCGTCTTCGGAGGGTTCTTCAATCAGCGGCTCGGCCAAGCCGACCTCCAGGCCGCCGGAACGTTGCACGTCCTGCGATTTGCCGCGGTCGAGGCCTTGCACCATGGCGTCGATGCCGCCGGCGTTGGTGGAGCGGCTGCCGCGCACTGGCCGGCCATCGCCGCCGTTACCGCTGCCGATCTCACTGCTGCGCGCGGCTGCCGTGGAACCGCGCCGCAGCGTGCCGGCATTGGCCAGGGCTTCATCAAGGTTCGACATTTGCGCGGTGTTCTGCCCGAGCACATCATCCACCGCTCGACCGGTGGCTTCGCTGCCCGTTCCCGTCAGTAGCCCGAGAATACCAGCGCGGCTAGCCGCGTGACTGATATGTTCTCGGCTGCGACCGCCGGAAGAACCCGACCCCGAACCAGAAATGGCCTCGCCATCGCCACCTTGAGGCGCGCCGCTGGGCGCACCACTCGAACTGGCCGTTCGCCGTCCAGCCACTCCCGAGACCCGCCCCGCAATAGAATTGCTTGTGGCATGTGTGGGCGGCAGTTCTTGCAGAGGAGCGTCAACAAATTTTGCCTCGCGCTCCAATTCGGCTTGCTGCCGATCCAGTTCTGCCGCGATTTTGCGAAAATGATCCGCGCCTTTTTCGCTCATTTGGGTCGATGCCGTCGAAACGAAATAAGCGATGCTGAGCACATCGAACAAAATCGTCAACACCAAAATAATGCTGAAGCGTTTGTCCAAAACATCCATGAGCGACTTTTCAAATTCTTTGGGAAAAGTCACCCAGAGGTTTGCCGTCTCGGGGGCGGCGGAAGCGATCACGGTTTTCTCTTTTTCCATGAGCATGATTATGCACTGTAAATTTAGCCAACTCGACCGTTGCGGCGAAGCGTCCCGTTCGTCACCGGGCCTGCCGTCAATCATGCTGCCGGTAAACCACCAGCCGCATATTGGGATAATCGGAGAGGCCGCAGGTGCGCATCACCTTGACCAACTCCACATACGGCAAGTCTTCATCACCTTGAATCACCACTTTGCCGGAAAATTTAACCCCGTAATCGACTTCCATTTTCTTGGCTTGCGAACTGAAATACAACAGCCGTTCCTTCAGCGGTTTAATGATTCCCTGCTCGACGACTTCTGGCCGATTGGCAAAAACATCTTCCATCGCCACCACTTTCTCATGGTTGACCAAAATAATATTTTTGGAAACCACCAGGTCAAGCCCGTCTTCAGCCGGCTTCTCGACGTTGGATTTGGGCAGCGACAAATATTTCGACGGCGAAATCAACTGGCCTTCGGTCGAAT
>CAYUVM010000654.1:0-3095 GCA_964447935.1 uncultured Cytophagia bacterium
TGCTAAAAAGAGCCAATAAAATCGGGGCTAAAACACCAAGTCAGAAAGTTGATTCTTTAACAAAGAACGAGGTCAATGGTATCCCGGCTTTAAAAAGGGCCTCTTGATATGTCTTGGCCGGCGGAAATCCCAGCGGCTCAAGCAGCAACTCAACATCATCCGGTTTCTCCGGAGAAACAACGGTTAACCACCGGGCTTCTCCCATCGGAATGTCTTTTTTCTTGACAAAACCCAGAATCGCGGTATAAAATTTCAGCGCTTGGTTTTGGTCGTTTACCATAACGCTGGGTAATTTAATCTGCATTGTACTCTCTATCGTTGCACAGTTAAATATTTATGCCGGTAGGAATCTTCTTTTTTTCAAAGCGGCGGCACTGATTAAGGTGATGATAATACCCACCGGCAAAATGATCGCTATGGTCATACCGAATCGAATCATCGGATTCTTATTCATTTCCTTCAAATCCGTCATTTCTTTGGCCTTTTGATCAATGTCGGCTGGTGAGGCGCCCTGCTCCTTCATTTTATTGAGGTGATGCGCCGCATATTTATCCATTAAAGCGGCCTGGCTCTCCGGGCTGATTTGATAATAAGTTTCTCCGGCTATCGCATAAATCAACGAAGCGACGAGCGTGATGAGCATGCCGACTTGAAATCCCTTGCCAAACTTGATGGCGCCGTTCAGAAAATTGTCGCGGTATGATTTGATGCCGAAGAAGATCATCGACAACGCGATAACCATGCTGCCATAACCAATGAGGTTGCTGTTGTCAAGATCGATCATGCCATTTCCACACAGCGTCATAATGATAACCATGAAAACGGAGACGATGACGCCGGCCAGCAAACCGAAGATGATGGTTACTTTTTGCATCGTACACTCCTCAGATAAATGTTCACCATTCTGACGCCTTGGCGGTATTTGCGGGACAAATTTGTTTAAATCACAAAACGCCAGAATGGTTGTCGAAATATAAGCAAGCACGGCTTTAAACACATCATCCGAAAGTGTGATTTAAGCCCGATTCACTCGAAAGTTTAGGGCAAGAGCCGGAGTTCTTTGGCCCGACGGATGGCTTCGGTGCGCCGGCGCACCTCGAGTTTCATGAACAGATTGGACGAATGTGTTTTAATGGTATTCAGCGAGACAAAAAGTTTTTCGGCAATTTCCTGATTGGATAAACCTTGGGCAATTAGCTCGAGAACTTCATACTCACGCTTGCTGATACCCAGCCGCTGCAGTTCCGGTTCGTTCAGCTTAAAGTCCGGGGTGACCACAATGACTTTTCTGCGCGTGAGTTTTAAACCGGCCCAAATGCCAAGTCCCGTAAAAAAAGTCGCCACCATCCCAAGATAATATTCCAAAGGAAGATCGCGAACCCAAAAGCTGTATTCGATAAACTTCAGCACGCCGGTTAACGCCGCCAAAGCAATGCCGTAGAAAAGAACGGTTTTGCGCATTGGATTGAGTTTTTTAATGGACAGTTTAAAATATAAACAGAGATGACTTTCGATATAAATTTATTGTGCTCATTCAGGTGACGAGCGGGACATGGTTGGGATTACGTTCGCCGCGTTGCGTGAGATAGGCTGTCGGATTGAGGCCGGAAAATGCTTTGAAGTCGTTGATGAAATGGGCTTGATCGTAGTAGCCGCAGGATAATGCGATATCCACCCAATCAACCTGTTGCTTTTTCCAGAGACGACGCAGAACTTCTTGAAAGCGCTGAACGCGGCAGAATTGTTTGGGTGTTACTCCGATAATACGGCGGAACATTTGAATGAAATGTCTCTGGCTTAGGCCGATTTGGCTGATTACCTGTTCAATCGTTTGCAGGTGCGGCACCTGTTGAAACGCCTGCAAAGCAAACGCCACCACACGGCTACGCCCATCGCGATGATACGCCCATGTCCGGAAGAGTTGCGCGCGCAAGTGCTGTTCGAGAATATGAAATTTGACTCGCGGAGTTTTCGCCTCCATCAAGCGCTCGCGCAGCGACACGGCGGTTGCGCCCCACAGCATTTCCAACGCCACATGCGTGTTGTGCAACTCGCCGAGCGGCAAATTAAGAAACGGAAAAGCGCCACCAGGTTTGAAATGCACGCCGAGCACCGATTCGTCGCGCGCTGCATCGACCACAAAGAATTCCGAATGTGGGCCGCAAATCATCGCGCCGTCAAAATTTTGAACGTGCTCGGGATGCTGCCGGCCAAACACGCGTAGACAGTTTTGCCGGAGAGCGATGATCAGTTCAACCGTTGCCGTCGGCAGGGCGCGTTCTGGCGCGACTTGAGTGTGGTCTTCGAGCAGCCAGAACATTTCCACAAAATCCAGTAGCGGTGGTTGAGGAATATAAGTGCGAAAAGCCATGTCAAATTTTAATATCTACAAATTGCAAGCTGCGCTGACCCGCCATGAGCAAACCATATTCCCGGCTTGCTTCTCGATCAGGCCATTGTTTCTATAAATTTCTCCAAGCTTTTGCCGGCTTCTGTTCTGATTGTCGTTTGCACGGCAGGCAGCCAACCCAGTAATATGCCCTTCAATCCCAAAGCCATACGCGCCCATTTCCACAAGTCGAACGAATCTTGATGTTTGAGGATTTTTCCCTCAGCAAATTGAAACGTTGCATCGATTTTATTATGAACTTTGCGCCCGGTTGCGGAAAAGGTGTAGTGCGCTTCCCAATGCGCTTGACCGCGATGCGCCTCGGCCTGAATGCCTGAAACCGTAATCTCCAAATCTTTGCCGCGTTCGCAAAGCATTTGCCACATGGCTTTGGCGCGCTTGCCTTTCAGGCCGATAAACACCATGTCCGAAAATTCCACCTCGTCGTGGTAGCATGCGGCCATGCCGGCATAGTCGCGCTGTTGAAAACAAGCATAAAAATTTTGAATAAGTTTTTCATTTGGGTGCATCGCGCGTTCTCCATAGAAGATTTTTTTGTGTTTTGTAAAACATCCTTAATGGTGCGGCAGTATCTGTCTCCTGCGATTGCATGTTGTTCTGATACGCATTTTCAGCAGTCTTCTTATTATGAAATCAACTTTCTGACTTGGTGTTTTAGCCCCGATTTTATTGGCTCTTTTTAGCA
>CAYUVM010000655.1:0-3094 GCA_964447935.1 uncultured Cytophagia bacterium
GTATCTGGCGAAGGAAGGGCCGTGCACGGTTTCGGAAATTATTGAGGCGCTGGATTTGGTGCAGAGCACGACGTCGCATCATCTCTCGCTGCTGCGCGCTGCCGACCTCGTCGTCACCTCGCGCGACGGGAAAAATGTTTTTTACGATATTAATGAAACGATGTGGAAAGAAATGGGCCTGCAATTTTTTAAATATCTGCAAAAGGGAAACCGGATCGATTTGCTCGGAAAGTTTGTGGTGAGAATGATTGAACGATAGAGGGCGGCGCCGTTGTCTGGCCCGTTATCAACATACCAACCGGCGCCGTGGCAAACCACCCAACCGGCGCGGAATCCCCGACCGTTATCGTTAGGAATGCCGATTAAACAATTTACCTAAATGATCGCCCTGCCCGAACGTTTTAATCGGGCCTCCACGCTTTTAAAAACTGGATTCCCGCCAAAAGCGCGTAGGAATGACAAGCGGATAAAATGAGCAAGTTATTTATTCGATGATTCTTGGCGTGATTTTATTGAGCGGTCAACTTTGCATAAAGCAAATTACTTTGATGGGTTTCGCGATAGAAGTTATCCAAATCAGCGGGGAGAGAGGACGCTTCGCTGGTGCGCAAATTTTGTAAATAAGCAATATTTTGTTGCAGCAATTCCCGCCCGCCGATTTTGCCGTGCGCTGGAATCACATGTTGCACGCGCGAATCGTCTGCCCACTGCTGTAATTCATTGCTCCATTTTTCCAGCGGGCTATTTGCATTGATCACCGGCAGCGGCGTCTCAACCGTATCACCCGCCAGCAAAATTCCCCATTCGGGAATGAAGCCAACAATGCAGTCCAGCGTGTGTCCGGGTAGGTGCTGCAGATGCAATGTTATTGCGCCCAAATCCAACGACAGTTCTTTGGCGAAAGTCTGAGAGGGTGGAATGAGAATCACGTCGTTCCAAACGCCGGGTTCTGCGGTTTGCTTGTCTCGCAGTTCGAGCGGCGCTTCTTCAGCAAAACGCTGTAAACAATGTGCATGCCCAATAATGGGTTGGCCCGAATAAGCCAATCCGGCGGTTCCCCAAACATGATCCCAGTCGGCATGCGTATAAACGACGGTCCAATCTTTTTTTGCGAGCAGCGGCAACACCGGTTGCATATCACGCGGATGCGACAAACTATCCCACACCACTGCTCGCTTGGTGCCGATAATGACGGCGCCCCGCACGGCAAAATCCGGCAACTGCACTTCGGTGAGAAAAAGGCCGGGGCGAAATTCGGTTATTGCCGTCATTGGTTTTTCTTCGAAAAATGTGCAAGCGCGATACTCACCAGGGCGGCGATCAACACGACACTATATTCCATGCCGTTTCGCCCGGCGCCGACGACGAACCAGCCCTCCCGGAAATGAACGAGGCCGATCCCCATGAGCAATTCCAAAGCGAAGACGCAGCTCAAAGGTATGACGAAAAAACCGGCGGCAAGAGCAGCGCCGCCGAGAATTTCTCCACCGGTAATCAACCACGCCACAACTGTTCCTACCGGTACGTGGTTATCAGTTAGAAAGCCGCCAAAGCCTCCAACGCCGCCGATGGCAATGCGCGTTATGCCGTGAATCATAAGCTGCAGAGCAACGGTGACACGCAAGAGGACAATACTCCAATGCTGTTGACGAGTCAAGTTCAATTTTCCTTATGATTTTTTATCAAGCGGACGCCGGCGGCAAGAATAAAAGCAAGGCCGAGCATCGCGACCACTGAGGAACCCGCCGGAAAATCAAAATGCAGGGAAAAATAAATACCGAAAAAACTGCCGAGCAGGCTAATAAACATTGCGATCAAGACGAGACTGCTCTTTTGGCGCGTCAATAAAATTGCCGCGACCGGCGGCACGACGATGTATGAAAACACCGGAATTACACCGCCGGCGCGCACGGCCAACACAATGGCGAGGCCGACGGAAAGGTAGAACAGAAAATTCCACAGGTTGAAGACGCCGATGCTATCGATCTCGTGGTTTTCAAATTTCTCGGTAAGCTCGAAAAAACGCCGGCGAAAAATAAAGTGCATAAGGCCGAGGGCGCCAAAAACCGTTGCCATGATCAGAATTTGCTTGGTGGTGACGGTAAAGAGGCTGCCGAATAAAACTTCGGAAATATCCGCTTCGCCATGAGGGGCTTTGGAAATTAACAAAACGGTCGCTGCCGAAGCCACCGCATAAACGATGCCGATGATGGCTTCCTGTTTCAAACGCTTGTCTTTCACATTAATAAAAGACAGCAGAAAGGCGCCAACCATGGTGAAGATAATGGCGATCACCGTTGGATCTTTTTCAATATAGTTCGCAAATGCCACGCCCAGCATGGAAATTTGGCCGAGCGCTAAATCGACGAAGACGATGCCGCGGCCGACGACGTGTACACCCAAATAAGACAGCAGCAGTCCCATGAGAATACTGATTTGCAACGCGCTGAAGATGAACTCTTGATTAAACATCTCGGACATGAGGCCGTTCTCCTTGAGTGAAATTACTTCAACGCCTCGGCCATTTTGGCGACGTTGTAATCAAAAAGATCAAAATAAGTTTTAATCGACGGATCGGCGCCGACAGAAGTGGCGAGTGTTACGACTTTGCCGCCGGCATTGCGTGCCACCAATTCCGCGGATTCGGCGGTAAAATAAGGCGAGGTGATAATGATTTTCATGCCGTCGCGTTTCATCTCGGCAATTACCTTGGCCAATTGCGAAGGCGTCGGTGGTAGGCCGGGCTTGGGTTCAAGAAAATCCACAATTTGTAATCCAAAGCGCTGCTCAAAATAGGGCCATTCATTGTGATAAGCAATGATTTTTCTGCCTTTGAACGGCTGCATCGTCATCATCCAAGCGTTGAGCTTCGCATCGATTTGGCTGTTGAATTTTTTAAGGTTGGCTTCAAAGTAAGCTTGATCTTCGGGTGATAAACGTATCAGCGCGGCATAAATATTATGGGCGATGATTTTGCCGTTGGCCGGATCGAGCCAGTAATGCGGATTGCCATAAATGTGAATATCGCCTTCGCCTCGGTTCACGCTCGCCGGAACTTGGAGCAGCGGCACATTGGCTGAAGCATCCACATATC
>CAYUVM010000656.1:0-3069 GCA_964447935.1 uncultured Cytophagia bacterium
CGACCTGAGAGCAGGAGGTGGGCACACCAACACAGCACGAAACAATATGAGGTAAGCTTTCCAGCTTTTAACTTCACAAGCATCTTCCTTAATAAAGTTCTTCTTCTATATCAATGAAACGTTGTAAATCGGGCAGGGCCGGTTTGAGCCGAGGTTGCAACGCCGGGCTGTCGTATTTGCTCATAATACTCGGCAAGCGCCGGCGCAGTTCCATAAAATCATGAACGATGGTGTCGGCTTCGCGTAAATGATAGGGTGAGAGCGTCGAGGTAATTGCCACCACCCCGCAGCCCGCCGACTTGCCGGCGCGTATGCCCAGCGGCGCATTTTCCACCACCAACCCTTCGCTCGGCGCAATGTGCAATTTTTGTATCGCGCGCAGATACGGCTCAGGATCGGGTTTGCCGCGTTCCACATCGTCGGCGGTGACGATACAATCAAACCAACTGCAAATTTCGGGACCGAGAATCGGCTCCACTTGCGAGCGAATCGAACCGGTGACCAGGGCAAGGCGATAACGATTTTCTTTTAAATATTCCAACACGTCGATAACGCCGTCATTGATCTGTGTCGCGTTATTTGCCAGATACGCATCGCGTTTTTCGCGCACCAGATTTTGAACGTCGTCGGGCGAGGCCGGTTTATTGTAACGGTGAAACAAATCGGCGGCCACTTCCATTGTGGTTGCGCCTTCAGCGAGATAAATCTCCAGCGGGTCAATCTCAATGCCATATCGTGCCATGACGTGCTTCCACGCTTCAACATGATACGGCATACTGTCCACCAAAACGCCATCGTGATCGAATAAAATCGCGCGGATCATGATCTCTTCTCCGAATTAGCGGTGAACGGACACGAAGATGAATCGACGCCGAGTGAGGCCGCCGTCATATTCGATTTCGCCTTCGAGGTTGGATGATCGACTGCATTGCTTTTCTGGATAAAAATTAGCGCTCGAATTGTTTGCTTCACCCGGACAGAACGGTGATATAAAGTAAAAGTTTTTTACTAAAAGGGCAAGAGATAAAATATAATATTAAGTAAAAACAATTTTTTCGTAATTTTGCATAAAGGTGTTTCGCCAAATTAGCCTTGAGTTTAACGCCCGAACGGCGGGTGCGGTTTCATTTATAACGCCGCTTCCACAAAGCCGGTTTCGATTTGGCGATGGTTGCGAATCAGCGTGCGATGGTAGCCGCTTAACTGCTCGTATTCCGCGTCGAGAATAAAACCCATTTTGTGCAAAATTGTCAGCGCGACTGCCGAGACGGCGCGATGTGAGCCGTCGCTCATTTTGAGCGCCAAACCGACCCGTTGGCCGCCGGTGACCCCAACGCACTGCACGCCCTCGGCGCCGATTTTTGCAATCAAACGGCCATTGGTGACGCGCATGACATCGGTGTCGAAACGTTCTTCGCCGGCAATCATTTCGGGCGCCCCCGCCATGATTTGGACGATGCGTTGCGCATTAGCCTCCTCACTGCTCACCAGCGTCGCATACATGCGCGCCATGTTGAACAGCGGCATGGCAAACACCGGCGCACTGCAGCCGTCGATACCGACGCCAATGTCATTCGCCGGCATCCAGGCCCAACGCGCGACGGTTTGTAAAATGCGTTGTTGATGCGGATGATTGAGATCAAGATAACTTTCCAGCGGCCAGCCGCGATTCACGCAGGCCGCCAACATGCCGGCGTGTTTGCCGGAGCAATTGTTGTGCAGCACCGTGGGCTTCTCGCCGCGCCGCCGCAAATCTTGAATTACGGCACTGCCCAGCGGCGGGTGAACCCCGCACTGTAAATCTTGCGGCGTGCGCCCAATTTTGCGCAAAATACTCGTTACCGCATCGACGTGCCTTGGCTCGCCGTTGTGGCTGGACATGATCACCGCGGTTTCATCGTTGCGAAAACCGAAAACCTCCGGCACCGCGTCATCAAAAAGCGGCATCGCCTGAAACGGTTTGGCCGCGGAGCGAATATAGGTCACGAAGCGCGCATCGCCCAGCGCAAAAAGAATTTTTCCTTCGGCATCCACCACTACCACGTGGCCAAAATGCTGGCTTTCCACGCTGCCGCCGCGTGTCACATGCGCCAACAACGCCGGCGCGGTGCTTATGCCGTTATGCCGTCCGGTTGCAACTGTTGACAATCCTTCGTCAGTCATTTTCATGTTTATTCCAAGAACATATTCGATCCGTCCAAGTTAACTTCGCGCTTGCAGACGGATAATGGGCGCTACTCCATGCCATTCGTGTAACGGACATCAAATGTCATCGTGGAACGATCTTGTTCATATCAAGCACCGTGCTTGGCATGAACAGGCTACGCCGCTGGGATTCTTCCAGAATGACATATTTGGGGTGACAACATCGATTTTGTACCTCGAACTTCCAGCTTCGGATTTTTCTATTTCATCAAATCCAACATATCCTTCACGGCGCGTTCCAAGCCGGTCATCGCGGCGCGGGCAATAATGGCATGGCCGATGTTCAGCTCTTCGACCTGCGGGATGCTCGCGATCTCGCGCACGTTTTGATAATTTAGGCCGTGGCCGGCGCTGACGCCAAGCCCGAGTTTATTCGCGGCTACTGCCATCGAACGAATGCGCTCCATTTCATCGTTGACACGGTGCAAGCTTTCGGCGTTGGCATAATTGCCGGTGTGCAATTCGACATAATCCGCTTTGACGCGCACGGCGGCTTTGATCTGGTTGATATCCGGATCAATAAACAAACTCACCACGATGTTGTTAGCACGTAAAATCGTAATCGCTTCCTGCAAATATTCAAAATTGGAAATGACATCCAGCCCGCCTTCGGTGGTCACTTCTTCGCGCCGCTCCGGAACCAGCGTCACCATATCTGGCACGACTTCAGTGGCAATTTTTACCATCTCGTCGGTTGGCGCCATTTCCATATTCAAATGCGTCTTCACAATCTCTTTGAGCAAATAAAGATCTTTGTCTTTGATGTGACGGCGATCTTCGCGCAAATGGCAAACAATGCCGTGCGCCCCGGCCATTTCCGCTAACACCGCAGCCGCAATCGGATCCGGCAATTCGCACTCTTGG
>CAYUVM010000657.1:0-3068 GCA_964447935.1 uncultured Cytophagia bacterium
GGCCGAGCAATTGTTCTCGGGAGAATCCGGTCATCTCGCACATTTTGTCGTTCACATAGATTAGCAAACCTTTTTCATCGAGCTGAACCAGCCCGTCGTTCATCGTTTCGATTAGGGTGCGGAAACGCGTCTCGCTTTCCTCCAACTGGCGCGATTCGATGGCTAATGCGGCCAGATCTGCAATCGAACTGGCAAAAACTACTTCATCCAATGTCCAGTGCCGCGCCGGCCCAATATGTTCGTGACAGACCACGCCGATAACATTGCCGCCCACGCGGATCGGCGCATCCAACATCGAGGTGATTCCAAGCGGCTTTAAATAGATTTCCGCAAAACAACGCGTGCGATAATCCGTCTGGGCGTCCTGCGCGTCGATGTAGCGGCCTTCGGCCAGCGCCTCAAAGTAGGGCAGAAAATCTTGGCGGAGAAGCTCGAGGCCTTTGGAATGGCGATCACTGTTCAGTTCATACAAACTTTGGCAAACTATTTTGGTGCGCGCTTCTTCATAAAACCAAATACTGACCCGCGCAACATTCATACAGCGGGCGACGGTCGCAGTAATTTCCTGGTAGACTTCCTGCAGATTGCCTTTCTGAAAAGCGGGACTGCTCACCAGATCGCGCAGCGCTTCATTTTGCCGGCGCAGGCGTTCTTCATTGGTTTGCAAGGCGGCTTCAGCGGTTTTGCGCGCGGTAATGTCGCGCAAAATGCCTTCATTATAAATAACTTTACCTTGCTCGTCATAAATGCAACGGCCATGATCTTCCACCCACATTTCATGCCCATCTTTGTGGCGATACCGCGTAATCGCGATTCCTTCCTCAATTTTTTTCAAATTGGGCACCGCACCATTACGCTCATCGGGATGGAAATAAAGCTGCGTCGAAGCCTCCAAGGCGAGAAATTCATCTTTGTTCGCGTAACCGAACATTTGATACGTTGCCGGATTGACCTCGACAAAACGACCGTCCGGCGTGCTGCGGTAAATTCCATCAGGCATTCGTTCAACGAGAGTGCGATAACGTTCTTCGCTTTCGCGCAAGGCTTGCTCCGCCAAATTGCGGGCGGAAATATCACGCACAATGGTTTGAATGGCCGGCCGGCCTTCATGCACAAACGGAATATTAATTAATTCCACATCCAGCGCAGTTTGATCATGCCGGACAATCTTCGCTTCCATTGCCGGCGCCGGGAGGTTTTCTTCGCTAACCTTGCGAAGGTGTGCCTTGACCGTCTCGTGAAAATCCGGATGCAAAAATGAAAAAATCGACTGGGCTGTCTGCTTCTCAGCTTCAGCACCACCGGTCATTTTTCTGGCGGTGGAATTAACATAGATCACCGTTGCGCCATCATGAATAACAATCCCGTCAGGCGAAAATTCAACAAGCCGGCGATAGCGCTCTTCACTGTCACGCCTGGCCAGCTCCGCGCGTTCGCGCTCATGCGCTTCCAGCGCTTGCGTCACCAAATCCGCCAGAGAAGCAGCAAAAACCTGCTCGTCCAGCGACCATTGGCGCTGCCCGCCGACGTGCTCGTGGCACAACACGCCGATTAACTCACCACGCATGCGAATCGGCGCATCCAGCATTGAGGTGATGCCCAGCGGGCGCAAATAAGCCTCGCGGAAACAACGCGTGCGATAATCATTTTGCGCGTCATGGGCATCGATATCGCGGCCTTCCGACAAGGCCGCAAAATACGGCAGGAAATCTTTTTGATCCAACTCGGCGCCGGCGGTGTGTTGTTGCCGGCCCAGTTCAAACAAATCGCGGCAGATGATTTTTGTGCGTGCTACATCATAAAACCACACGCTAACGCGCTCCACCTCCATACAGCGGGCCGCGGCCTCGGTCACTGCCTGTAAAGCCTCTTGCAAATTACCGTTCTGAAACGTTTTGCTGCGCACCAGATCACCGAGACTCTCATTTTGTTTGCGCAGGCGCGCCTCGCTCGCTTGCAACAATAATTCAGCCTGCCGGCGCGAGGTAATATCTTCACAAACCACAAAAACAACGGGGTTGCCGGCATGATCATGCGCGGCGCGCGCATATTCCCGCACCCAAAGTTTGCTTTCATTTTTGCGCGCCATGCGCAATTCCCAGGTAAAACTACGGCCGGGATTATTCAAACACGTTTTAATATATTGCCGGGCTTTGGCGTGGTCCTCCTCGGCAAAAATTTTCGTCATCGCTTCGTCGATCAGTTCCGTTGTTGCATACCCCAACTCTTCGGCGCCAAACCGATTAACCGACAACACCGTGCCCTCCGCGTCAACGGTAAAATAAATTGAGGGATTGTCGTCATACAACGCGCGAAACCGTTCTTCGCTTTCCTGCGCTTCTTGCGTCCGCGCGATGACCCGCTGCTCCAACTCAGCGTTGAGTTGGCGAATTTCGGCTTCGGCCTGTTTACGCGCCGAGATGTCAACCGCCTGGCCGATAAAATGCGACGGATTGCCGCTCGGGTCACGCACCAGCGATGATTCCAAAATGACGTGAACGATACGGCCGTCTTTGGCAAAATAACGTTTTTCAAATTGATAATGCGGAATCTCACCATTCAATAACTTCTGCATCAAATCACAATTAATGGCAATGTCATCGGCATGCGTAATTTCCAAAAACGTAACTTTTTGCAGTTCAGTTTCGGTGTAGCCGAGCATTTCACAATACGCCCGGTTGGCGCGCAGCAGCGTGCCGTCCAGCGCGGCGAGCGTCATGCCCGTCGGCGCCAGTTCAAACATGTTGCGGAATTGTTCTTCACTTCTACGTAAGGCTTCTTCCGCGGCTTTGCGCTCAGTGATATCCTCCGAAATTCCCAAGAGGTACTTGGGCTGGCCGTCGAGACCGTAAATCGGCACTTTCCGGGTGTGCAAATATTTGGTGCCGGCCGGCGTTTGTACCGGCTCCTCGGCAATATCAACCACACTATGACCATTCAACATGGCCCGATCTTTAGCCGTGAAAGAGTCCGCCTGCTCTGGCGGAAAAAAATCATAGTCACTCTTGCCCAGCATCACTTCCTGTTTCAGCCCGGTGATTTCCTCACCGGCGCGATAAAACCGAATA
>CAYUVM010000658.1:0-3062 GCA_964447935.1 uncultured Cytophagia bacterium
GTCGTGCCGTATTGCAAAAAGTTATCGAGCCGCTGTAAAACTCGTTGCAGCAACGCCTGATCATTAGCCTGCCGCAAATCGCGCACACTGTAACGGATGCCGCCGCCCGCCGCCGAAATTTCTTTATACGTTTTACCTTGCACGCGCTGCACAAACTCATGCGCCCGCAAATTGAAGAACACCGGGTGCGTGTGGCAATCAACCAGCCCGGGCGTCATCAATTGCTGCCTCGCATCTAACTGTTCGCAAGCCGGAAGCCCTGCCAGCACTTCTTGCTCTTTGCCGGCGCGAACAATGTGTCCGTTTTCACAATACAACGCCGCTGGAAATATCTCCGTCAATTGCCAGTTCGGCACGCCAGTGCTGGAGGCAACGGGCGTGGCGAGCCGGGCGTTATGGATAAGCAGCGGTGGCGTCATCATTCAGCACTCACTACCGGATGATCGGCCCGGAGGACCAGGTAAAAATATCGGCAATCGTGCGCGAGCCGGTGGTCTGGCCGCCATCCTCATGGGTTATGGTCACTTCAACATGCACGCTCTGCGTTCGCAGCTTTGAGGCCACAAATGGAAAACCCAAAACCTCCCGTTTGCCCCAGCCTTCATAAGGTGGGGCGGTGAGATTTTGCGCGTCAAAAATTTTGTAATAAATGCCATTGATCGGCGCGTTATTCATCGCACGCTGATTTAAAATAAAACTGAAAAATCCAGTGATCGCGCCATCACCTTCAAGCCGGCCATGTGCGCGGATTTCAAACTTTTCGGGCGCCGTCGTGTTGGGGATGATCAATAAGTTTTTCGCCTCGGCGCGGCCTACAGTCATGACATTCATCAAATAGCGTTCGAGATAGCCGGTGCTCATCCAGGCATATCCCTGCATCGCCCAGTCCAGGCCCCAACTGTTGCGAATGAGAAAACCATTTTGCGCAACATCATAACCCACAATCACCACGGCATGGCCGCCATTGGGGTTGGCGACAATTGAGCCGACGGTATAACCAATCTTGCCACTGGAACTGGCGTCGTTTGCCCAATCAGCGCTGTTAATCCTAAACGCACCGATCACCGGCTGTCCGTGTGCCAATCGCTCCCGTATCCATTCAGGGCTAATTTCGTTGGCTTGAAACACCTGCACGTCCGCCGCTTGATACATCGCATAAGGTTCAAGTGTTTGCGCTTCTTTGGCTTTGGTACGGTTGTAAGCCCGAGCGATTTGCACTTCGGTGGCGTTTTTTTCGTTAAATCCAAATACCCCGAGACGTTGATAGGGCATCAGCTTCTCTTCGACAATCGGCGTCGTCTCCAAAAATTTTTTAAAATTTACCAGCGTGGCGCCGTCAAATTCCAAATCATCCGCTTTCAATTTGGCGTAGGCATAAGCCTCCGACAACTTCGGCACACCCGGCAATATTTCAATCGCCGCTAACGCCGCAAATGCCGCGCAGGAACCGCGATACATTTGGTCCTGCACGGGATAAAAAAACGGCCGGAGGTCAACGGCAGGCGGCAAGGTCGCATTGGGCTGTCCGAAAGATGAATCATTGCAACCAAACCAAACGCTAAATAAAAATAGAGCAGCAAGAAGCAAGTTTTTCATCAACTCATCTCCAAAGTTGTTTTGAACTCCAAAACCTCACGACCTTGCTCCTCTACCCAAAGCCATGCACTTCGACTGTGCTGTTTACTAATGCAGCATCGGGCTCTTCAGGTCCGCAATCAAAGCCTATTCTGCAGTACGATACGCCTGAAGGCGTTACTACGAACCCATCATCGGAATCTTCACGCCCTTCTCTTTCGCTACATTTTGCGCCAGTTCATAACCAGCGTCGGCATGTCGCGCGACACCAATACCAGGATCATTGGTCAACACCCGCTCGAGGCGGCGCGAGGCTTCTTTCGTGCCATCGGCGACGATAACTTGCCCGGCGTGAATCGAGTAACCAATGCCAACGCCGCCGCCGTGATGCACAGAAACCCACGAGGCGCCGGAGGCGGTATTGAGCAACGCATTGAGAATCGGCCAGTCCGCGATTGCGTCGGAGCCGTCGAGCATGCTTTCCGTTTCGCGATTCGGCGAAGCTACCGAGCCGGTGTCGAGATGATCGCGGCCAATGACCACCGGCGCTTTGATCTTGCCACTGGCAACCAACTCATTTAATGCAACGCCGAATTTCGCGCGTTCGCCGTAACCCAGCCAGCAAATACGCGCGGGCAAGCCTTGAAATTTCACGCGCTCACCGGCGAGTTTTATCCAACGCCGCAGCGATTCATTTTCTGGAAACAAATCCAGCACAAGTTTATCGGTAATGCGAATATCTTCAGGATCACCGGAAAGCGCCGCCCAACGGAACGGGCCTTTGCCCTCGCAAAACAACGGACGAATGTACGCGGGCACGAAGCCGGGAAAATCAAAGGCATTCTCAACGCCGGCTTTCTGGGCCTGCGCGCGAATGTTGTTGCCGTAATCAAACGTGATCGCGCCGCGTTTTTGCAAGTCGAGCATCGCGGCCACATGCACAGCCATTGACTCGTAAGCGCGTTTGATATATTCCCCTGAATTCGATCGCCGCAACTCCAGCGCTTTTTCATAAGGCATGCCGTGCGGCACGTAACCATTCAACTCGTCATGCGCCGAAGTTTGATCGGTTAAAATATCAGGAATAATATTTCGCCGAATCATTTCCGGCAGAATGTCGGCGCAATTTCCAACCAATCCGACCGAGAGCGCCTCGCCTTTTTGCTTCGCGGCTAACACCAAGCGCAACGCTTCATCAAGAGTTTCCGCCAGCCGATCACAATAACGCTGTTGCACGCGGCGTTCGATGCGCTGACGGTCAACTTCGATCACGAGACACGCGGCGCCATTCATCGTAGCCGCCAGCGGTTGCGCGCCGCCCATGCCGCCCATGCCGCCGGTGACAATCAGTTTGCCTTGCAGCGAACCGCCGAAATGTTTTTGTCCCGCGGCGGCAAAGGTTTCGTACGTGCCCTGCAAAATGCCTTGCGTACCGATGTAAATCCAACTGCCCGCGGTCATCTGGCCGTACATGATGAGGCCGCGAT
>CAYUVM010000659.1:0-3059 GCA_964447935.1 uncultured Cytophagia bacterium
TAATCACATGTTTTTTGTGATCGATGAACTGCGCCTTTTCTTTCGCATAATTTCCCCACAACAAAAACACCACCGGCTCTTTGCGCGCGTTGAGCGCTTGAATAATCGCATCCGTAAAAATCTCCCAACCCTGCCGGCCATGCGACCCCGCTTGATGCGCGCGCACCGTCAACACAGCATTTAGCATGAGCACGCCCTGTTTCGCCCAGTGCACCAAATGGCCATGCGGCGGTATTCGACAACCGCTATCGCTTTGCAATTCTTTATAAATGTTTACCAGTGATGGCGGCGGTGGCAGCTCGCGTCGAACGGAGAAACACAATCCATGAGCCTGCCCGTGGTCGTGATAAGGATCCTGCCCCAGCAATAAAACTTTTACTTTACTAAATGGCGTAATTTTGAGTGCAGCAAAAACATTTTGCTCTGCAGGAAATATGTTATATTTATGCCGTTCATTCTTGACAAATTTTTGCAGTTTTTGATAATATGGTTTTTTAATTTCATTGGAAAGAATGTTGCGCCAGCCGGGAGGAATTGGAGGGATCATAAAGCATATCTCGAATATGCGGGACAGCATTAAAACAAAAGCTTCGAACACAGATTACGCGGATGACATGGATTTTCACGGATTTTTTAATTTATCCAATTCATCCGCGTTCAAAAAATGCTAAATCAGCATGCGCACCGTTCGCGTAAACGGCTCAGCCGCCGGCGTTTTCTCACCGCGCTCGGCTTGTTTGAGCAAACGGTAAATCTGCGGACCTAACACGTCGATTTCCGTGGACATGTATTGCTCGCCGTTGAAATGCGCAATGGTTTTGGTTTGGCGTTTCAACATGTCGGCGTCTTGTTGAAAAATGTGCGTGGCCACCGGTCGCAAAAAAAGGGCAACGAGCCAACTCGGAATTGGCAAATGAAAACTAATCACCGAAAATAGCCGCGTATAAAAATCCGCCACTGGCGTGAGCGCGGAAGTGACGCAGATGTGACTCGTTTCTCCCAGTCGATATTCGACTTGCACGATCGACGGCAAGATGAAGCGGTCGAAATGTTTCACGACTCCGCCGCCGGGTGCGAGCAAGCGTCCGGCCAACCCCGAGGGTCGCGGCTCGCCAATATATTCCGCTTCCACGCGATCATGCCAGCGCCGAATTACGGCTTCGATCTCGTTGCGCGTGGTTTTTGCCGAACGAAACAAGCCGCCGTGCAAATACGCCGTGTGTGGCACATCCAGCGCATTCTCCGCGACCGCATGAATTGAAGCAGCGGCCTGCACTTCCTGCCGCACGCTGGTGTAATTTTTCTCGTTCAACAGTGGGAAACGAAAAGGCTCGGAAGCCGGTTCAACCTCCGGCGTTGCATAAACCCAAATGAAACCATCTTGTTCAAGCACTGGAAATGCAGCAACCCGGCGTCCGGGCGAACGCGATTCGCTCATCAAGGCCGGCACGAATTGACATGCTCCAGTGCAATCAAACTCCCAGCCATGATAAACACATTGCAAATGCTCGCCCTTCACCGCGCCCAGCGAGAGCGGCACATTGCGGTGCGGACAACGATCCAACAACGCGCCAACCTTGCCGTCTTGGTTACGGAAGAGCACGAGTGGTGTGTCGAGCAAAGTCACTGCGAGCGGTGCGCGGTGCAATTTTTTTGCTTCCGCAACGATATACCACGCATTGGCAACGCGCGCGACGGAGGTGTGACCCGGCGGCGCAGTGGAATTAAATTGTATTTCAGAAAAAGACATTGGATGATTTTTAAACGCGACGCAGCGTCAGTTCAGTAATTTCCGGCGGCATGCCGATGCGCATGGGAATGCCGAACACGCCGAGTCCGCGGTTGACGTAAAGTTGTTGACCGTCTTCCTGATATAATCCCGCCACATACGGACTCGCGAGGCGCGCGAGGCTGATCTGCGTGCCGACGATGCCGAATTGCCCGCCATGTGTGTGCCCGCAGAGCGTCAAGCCGATGTTGTGTTTTTTAATTTCCGGCCAGTAATTCGGCTGATGGCTCAAACAAATCTTCGTCATATTTTCGGGGAGGCCGTTGAGCGCAGTCGAAATATCCGGTCCGCGTCCGCGACGCGAGCGCGCCCATAAATCATCGACGCCAACGATGGCGAGTTGGCTGCCGCGATGTTCTAAAACGTGAGAGGTATTGCGCAATAACGGCAACTTTGCTGCCGCGAGGCCGGCTTCGACAGTTTGAATATTGGCAAAATAATCGTGGTTGCCGAGCACGGTGAAAACGCCGAGCGGTGCGTGCAAGTTTTCAAACGCGTCAACAAACGGTGGCATTTGCTCGGCTAATGCATCGACAAAATCGCCCGTAAAAAAATAGAGATCGGGCTGCAAGTCTTCGATCAAGCGCCGAACGCTCAACATTTGCTCACGGGACATATACGGCCCGGAGTGAAAATCCGAGAGTTGTACAATACGCAGCCCGTCAAAAGCAGCGGGCAAATTGGGAAGAGCAATCGTGACACGCTCATGTCGCGGCGTACCGCGTGCCATCCAAACTCCGCGCGCAGTTGAGATCAGCGCCACCGCGCCAAAGCCGAGGGTCGCTTTCTGCAAAAAGGCACGGCGCGAGATTGCCGCCGTGGCGCCGGCGGCAGTGGCCAAACTGATCGGTTTAAGCGTTTCCCACACCCCATATCCGGAGCGTACCACTCCAAAATAAATCAAGTAAATGAGCGAAATGCAAACCCATCCCATCACCGTCAGCAATAGCGCATAACTATAGGGAAAACTTTTGAAAATGAGAATACGCGTAACAGCGTAAAGCCACGGCAAATTGATAATGACCATGGCGGTTAGCAACAGTGCGCGCCGTAGCGCCGTGTCGGCAAATTGGCCGCGTAAAACACGATAGATGGCAAATTGTATTAATAGGTAAAGACCCTGCAAAATAAGCTGGCGTAAAATGATGGCGACGGAATTGCTCGGCATTTTCTCTCCTGAGTTCTTAACGTTCTCCATGAAAACCGCAGCACGGGTTAAACCTTGTGCGGTCTTTTCAATTTACAAAACAATTTTGATATAAAAAAAAAA
>CAYUVM010000660.1:0-3055 GCA_964447935.1 uncultured Cytophagia bacterium
AAATCTCCGTGCGCACGATCGCCGCCAGGCCCCCGCGGAAGGCGTAAATCATCGAGAAGAGCTCGCCGAGGATCACGCCTAGCAACAACGGCCAGCCGAACAGCATGCGGCAGAGCACACCGATCATCAACACATATGGCGCCGGGGTCGAGAGTATAAAAATAAAAAAAGCTCCGGTCATGCTGGCGCGCCGACCGTAAGCCTTTTCTAATTGTTCGGGAATCGTGTAAAATTTTGTCCGCCGCGCCCGGCCGGCAATAAACAACGCAAAGATGATCGCATACAGATAATAGGGCAAGCCGAAAACCAGCCAGTTCGAGATGCCGTATTTATAGCTAAATTCGCCGACGCCGAGTATGCCGCCGTACCACGTCGATACCAGCGTCGCCACAAACGCCGGCAAAGACAGCCGCCGCCCCGCGACGAGGTATTCCTCCATCGAGTTATTATCACGCTGCGAAAGCCGAAATCCGAGCACGAAAAGCCCGACGAGATAAAGAGCCAATAAAAGGTATTCCGTTGTGCTCAGAATCATTTTAAAATGAGCGCTGCGTTAGTTTTTATTTCTCCTTTAACATAATAAAATAGCGTATTGGCGGAACAAAGCAAGTTTGTTTTTTTAGCGCACCAAAATAATGGCGGCAAGATTATTAAAAAACTATCAGAATCTTGCCGCCGTTATTTTACCAAGCGCTTTTTTCAAATTAATAATGTCCCATTATTTCGTCAGCAATCGCTTCAAAGCCTCGCGCGCGGCCGGTTCATCGCGGCGTGACAATGCGCGCACTGCGACTTTGCGCACACGTTGATCCGAGTCTTTATTCAAAACTTCTTCGAGAATTGGAATGACGCCGGCGCTTTCGGCATTGGCTAACATCGAAACAGCATAGGCGCGCATCGCCCAGTTTTCACTCTGCCGTACGACCGTCTGAATTTCCGGCAAGGCCATCTTCTCGTCATTATCAAGCAACGCCGCGAGCGCCTGCATGCGGACTTGCTCATCTTCGCTTAAATTTTTAGTATATTCACGATAGCCGAAACTCCAGCCGCCCCCAAAACTTCTTCCGTGTCCGAAGTCCATATCCGGCATCGGCGGAAGCGCTGGCAAAGGGGGCATGTCAGGCATTGGCGGAAAATCTGGAAACGGCGCCAGCGCTGGAAATGGCGGGATGCCGGAAATCGGCGGAAGCGGTGGCATCGGCGCCAATCGCGCCAGGCTTTGCGAGGCATCTTGCATAGCTTCGTTAATCCCGCCCCAATCGATATTCTCCAACGCCTCGCGGGCATGCGCCAGTGCCGGCTCAACGCCTTCCATAGCTTCTTCAATGGCCGGAGCCATGGCCGCTAATTCATCCGCGCCAAAGTCTTCGTCATTAAAATGCCACTCCCGCCGAGCGCGATGCCGGGCACGATCGGCTTCCGCTTTTGCATGCTCACGCGCTATTTTCGCGCGCTCCGCGGCGATTCGCGTTTTCTCATTGTATTCGCGTGCCAAGCGTTCACGCGCCGCCGGCTTCGCCGCCGAACTATCGCGAGAGGTTTTGGACTGGGCAATCACCAAAATGGGCAACGCCACGGCAACCGCTGCTGCCAAAATGAGTAAAGCTCTTTTCATGTTGCACCTCGGGTTTATTATTTTAAATAGACGAATTTACGAAAACAAAAAATGAAAAATTGCCAACGGCTTTTCTGATGCCACCCGCCGGCAATTTTTTGTCATCGCGCAAATGCCGCTTATTTCTCGCCACGGATGATTTTCAGCACGGCTTCTCGTGCCTTGGGCGAATCAATTTGCCCCAAGGCCGAAACCGCGGCGCGGCGCACTTGCACATCGGAATCCTTTTGCGCAATTTCGAGCAGCACCGGCACTGCCGCCTCATCATCCAGATTGCCGAGCGCGTAGATAGCCGTTTTCTTCAACTCCGCCGAGCTTTCACTGCGAATAACGGCTAACAACGCATCCCGCGCCGCCGGTTCATCGGTATTTGCAATCGCATGCAACGCGGCCTTTTTCAGCTCTTCATTGGGATTGGTTTTAATCACATTCATCAACGCGGTAGCGGCTTCGCCATCATCAACATTGCCGATGGCGTAAATCAGCGCCTTCGCGACTTCCAAATCCTGCTCTTGCGCCGCCATTTTGCCAAGGAACTGAATGGCCTCTTTTTCGCCGGTGTTGCCAATCGCGTAGGCCACGGCTTTGCGCGCGCGCGGGCTTGTGCTTTTCGTATAAATATTCTGTAGAGATTTAAACGAAATTTCGTCCGAAAGGTTGCCAATCGCGTAAACCGCGGCGGTTTGCAATTCGCCATCGGCGGGATCAAGCGCGGTTTTTTCGAGCGCCGCAATCGCTTCGGCTTCGCCGGTATTGCCCAACGCATACAGTGCGGCCTTGCGTACTTCGCGATGGGTGTTACTGGTTAAAATTTCGCTCAACGCGCGAACCGCCGCCGCTGAGCCATAATTGCCGATGGCGTAAGTGGCGGCTTTGCCCAATTCCTGGTCGGTTGAGGTTTTCGCGACGCGCGCAAGGAATTCCACCCCCGAACCCTCCTCCGTGTTTCCGATGCTATACAAAGCCGCTTTGCGCACTTCCGAACTCGCGCTGGACTCCACAATTTTCATCAACACTTTCACATTGTCGCCTTCGCCTTGGTTGCCGAGCGCATGCACCGCATTCTTCTGCACGGTGGGATCGGGATCGGAGAGCGCCAATTTTTCGAGCGCCGCCGCTGCTTCGGCGCTTTCGATATTGCCCAGCACATAAACAATCTTGCGCCGCAAATTCGCGCTCTTTTCGGTTTGCAGCAAATCGATCAACAACCGTGTCGTCGCGGGGTCATCTTCGCCGTGCTGGCTCAAGGCGTAAATGGCTTCCAACCGCAAATCTTCATCATCCTTGCTGCGCAAGACTTCCAATTCGGCTTTATATTTCGGATTACCGGCGCGCGCTAATTGATCCGCCAGCCGAATCATGTTGCTGTTGGCATCATTGACGTATTTGCTCTTGGAAAACTTTTCAGTAAATTTTTTGTACGCGACAAAGACTTCTTCG
>CAYUVM010000661.1:0-3054 GCA_964447935.1 uncultured Cytophagia bacterium
TTTGGAAAAACCGTTTGAATTGCACAATCTCCGCAAGTTGATCTTTGAAGCCCTGGAAGTTGCCGAAGCAAACTTTACCGGCGGCCCCGAGCCGTCGTTTGTTTAAGCGCTTACGGCAAGCTTCGTCATAAATTTGCGGGCGTTAACAACTTGTGGGGCTTAGTGGCTGGCCGCAATCGGCTCAACTCCCATTTCATAAAAATTTCGCGCGCTTCAAGGACCTGCAACCATGAACCAACCTAATGCCCAACCGGGCTTCGTGAATTTATTTGTCGGACGGCGCGGTAAAATCTTGCTGCTGGTGACGCTGGCGGTGATGATCTGTTTGTCAATGGCCAGTTTCGCGTTTCGTTTTTATACATTGGATCAAGGCGCGGCCAAAGTGGCGCAACTCGAACGCTCGCTGAACAATCTCAAGGCCACACTGAATGCTGATGCCAAACGCCAGTTTCAAATTCAAAAAACAATTGCGTTGATTGAGAAATATAATCCAACCATGGCCACGGCAACGCAGTACGAAATCGCCGATGAGATCGGGCAAATGGCGATCAAGTATCCGAATTTGAATGTCAATCTAATTTGCGCCATTATCACGCACGAAAGCGGACTCACGTGGCGCTCGGATGTTCGCTCACAAACCGGCGGCATGGGGCTGATGCAAATCATGCCGGCCACCGGCGTTTTTCTGGCTGCCGATGAAGGCGTGCCGTGGACTTCGCCGGAGGAGGTGCTGTACAATCCCCTTCTCAACATTCGCCTGGGCTGCCGCTATCTGTCAACGCTGATTTCATTGTATGAGCTGGAAGGCGGCCTCGCCGCCTTTCACGGCGGGGAAAAACGCGCCGCCTTGTGGTTGCATCGCGACAAAGACGACGGCGTGTTGACCGATGAAACGAAACAATATTTGAGCGAAGTATTGAAACTCTACGAACAATTTCAGGGTTGAAAAAATTATTGCTTCTTTAACAAATTTTCCGTAACATGCGTCTTTGAGCGAAGTTGGATTTGCACAGATAAATTTCTCTATTCATTGATACCTGGTTGTGCAAGTGCGGCTTCACAATAGAAGGACGCATGATGCAACTCGATGGCAACACCCTTTCTCTTGAACAACTCAATGATGTCGCCCGCGGAAGACTCGAGGTTGAATTAGCCCCCACAGCATTGGCGCGCATGTCGCGTTCGCGCTACCTCGTTGAAGAAGTTTTGCGCACCGGGCAGGTGATTTATGGCGTAAACACCGGCTTTGGCAAACTCAGCGATGTGCACATCTCCACCGCCGATCTCAAAACTCTCCAAAAAAACTTAATTCTCAGCCATGCCTGCGGCTTCGGCGCGGAGCTTACCGCACCGGAAGTTCGCGCCCTGCTCGCTTTGAAAATTAATACCCTGCTCGGTGGTTATTCCGGCAGCCGCCCGGTCGTCGCCGAATATTTATTTAAATTTTTGCAAAACGATATTCTTCCGGTGATTCCGGAGAAAGGCTCCGTCGGCGCCTCCGGTGATCTCGCGCCGCTGGCGCATCTGGCGCTGGTTTTAATTGGCGCGGGCGAGGCCAATTGCAAGGGTCAGCATCTTTCCGGCGCTAACGCCTTGCAGCGCCTCGGCCTCGCGCCGCTCGAACTCGAGGCGAAAGAAGGCTTAGCGCTGCTCAATGGCACGCAGTTTATGACTGCGGTTGGGGCGCTGGCGTTTTCGCAAATTGAAATTCTTTCCCGCACCGCCGACATCATCGGCGCCATGAGTGCCGAGGCTTTGCTATGCACGCCGGTGGCTTTTGATGCGCGCATTCATGCCGCACGCGGCCATCGCGGGCAACAGGAATCGGCGGCCAATCTGCGCCGCTTAATGGCCGACAGCCCCATCCGTACTTCCCATCTCGAATGCGGCCGCGTGCAGGATGCGTATTCGATTCGTTGCATGCCGCAAGTTCACGGCGCGGTGCGTGCTCAACTGCGGGCGCTACGCGAAATTTTTGCGATTGAACTCAACGCCGCAACCGACAATCCCCTGGTGTTTGTCGAAAATCATGCCGGCGAGCCGATGGGCGAAATTCTTTCCGGCGGCAATTTTCACGGACATCCCATTTCCACCGCCTGCGATTTTCTTTCCATTTTAAGCACGCATCTCGCCAACATTAGCGAGCGGCGTTTGGCCTTGATGATGGATCCCGTTGCCAGCGACAGCGGCTTGCCTTCTTTTCTCATTAAAAACTCCGGCTTAAATTCCGGCTTTATGATCGCGCAAGTCACCGCCGCGAGTCTCGTTTCTGAAAACAAAGTTTTAAGCCACCCGGCCTCGGTTGATTCGATTCCCACTTCCGCCAACAAAGAAGATTATGTGAGCATGGGTGCGGCTGCTGCCGTCAAAGCGCGCAATGCCGTGCGCAATGCCACGCAGGTGTTGGCTATTGAGTTGCTCGCTGCATGTCAAGCTTTGGATTTGCGCGCGCCGCTACAGCCCGGCCCGGCGACTGGCGCCGTTCACCATTTGGTTCGGCAAACCGTGCCGACGTTGGTGCAGGATCGCATTCTGGCGCATGAAATGAAATCGGCGAGTGAGTTGATCGCAGCGGGTGAAGTGATGCGCGTGGCGGAAAGCGTTGTCGGGGAACTATAATATAAATTCTGAAAACCGCAGCGCCATTTTCAATCGCAAGCAAAAGCATTATAAATCCTAAAAGATAGAAAGAACCAATGTCCAATAAAATTCTCGGCGAAGCCCTCACTTTCGACGACGTGTTGTTGCTGCCACAAGAATCCAATGTCCTGCCGCGCGAAGTAGATGTCTCGACGCGATTGACCCGGCAAATTAGATTAAATATTCCGTTGGTGAGCGCGGCGATGGACACGGTGACCGAAGCGCGGATGGCGATTGCGCTGGCGCGCGAAGGCGGCCTCGGCATCATTCACAAAAATATGCCGATCGAGCGGCAAGCCGCTGAAGTCGACCAGGTGAAACGTTCAGAAAGCGGCATGATCAACAACCCGATCACGCTGACGCCGGAGAAATCCATCCGCGATGCGCTCGAAATGATGCGGCACTATCGCATTT
>CAYUVM010000662.1:0-3053 GCA_964447935.1 uncultured Cytophagia bacterium
CTTGGTTTGATCGGTACGCTGGCGGTGATTCTCATGTTCTTTATTATAATCTGGCGCGGTTTTCACATTGCGCACCGGGTGGCGGATCGCGCCGGCAAGCTGGCGGCGATTGGCATCACCTCCGCGATCGGTTTGTATGCGTTGGTCAATGCCGGCGTTGTCACTCATACTTTGCCGACCACCGGTATCCCGTTACCGTTCATTAGTTATGGTGGCTCGGCGTTGATGATGAACTTGTTCGGAATCGGCGTGTTATTGAATATTTCGCAATTCACCGGCGGCCGTGCCGCGAGCAAGAATCGCGTGAACATGATCCCGGTCACCAGTGTCAAATGGTTTAGAGAACGCAAACGATAAGCTTTAATCGTTGCGGCTGAGACTTCGGCGTGAGCACTCAGCCGAACGCCTGTCGAAGCCTTAATGAAAAAATTATGAAAGTGTTGCGCGTCGTTTTTGCCGGAGGCGGCACCGGCGGCCATCTATATCCAGCAATGGCGATTGCCGAGGAATTTCAGCGGCGCGTGGAAAATTTTCAATGCGTTTTTATTGGCACGGAACGCGGCATTGAAGCGCGCGTTGTTCCTCAGCAGGGATACCGTTTGGAGTTGGTGCCGGTGCGCGGCCTGTTGCGCCAAGTCACGTTGCGAAATTTGCTCGTGCCATATTATCTCATAAAAAGTATTGGGCAGTGTTTGCGAGTGTTTAGCCAATTCCAGCCGGATTTGATTATTGGCACCGGCGGGTATGTCAGCGGGCCGGCGCTGCTGGCCGCGTGGTTGAGCCGGCGAAAATTCGCCGTGCAGGAACAAAACAGTTTTCCCGGGCTGGTCAACCGCTGGTGGGGCGAACGCGCTGATTTGGTATTTTTGAGTTTTGCAGAGAGCCGAAAATTTTTCCGCCGGCAAGCGCATTTGCGCGTCGTCGGTAATCCGGTGCGGACAGGTTTTAATCGCGAAAATCGCGAGAGCGCGGCAAAAAAATGGGAATTGCAACAAGATCGCATCACGCTGCTGGCCTTTGGCGGCAGCCAGGGCGCGAGGAAGATAAACGAGCTGATGCTGGCAATCTTGCCGCAATTTCAGACGCTGGAAAATTTTCAGGTGTTGTGGGCAACCGGTGCGCAAAATTTTGACGAGGTGGTTCGGCGTGCCGGCCAAGTTCGCCAGATTAAAATTGTCCCGTACATTGATGATATGGCGTCGGCATTTTCGCTGGCTGATTTTGTCCTTTGCCGCGCCGGCGCCTCGACGATCTTTGAATTAGCGTATTATGGTTTGCCCTCGCTGCTCGTGCCGTTTCCTTATGCCACGGCTGACCATCAAACGTTCAATGCCCGCGTGCTTGAACAGGCTGGCGCTGGCCGCCTGCTCGTTGAAAAAGAATTGACCGCAGAAAAATTGTTTGGCCATATTCAGGAGTTGTTTGGAGATGCCGAATTGCGGCAACAAATGGCGACAGCAGCTAAAAAAATGGCGCGACCACAGGCGGCGAGTGAAATTGTTGCAAATTGTGTGGCTTTGTTGAAATAGAAGAAGTAAAGAACGTTTGTAGTAACGCCTTTAGGCGCCGAATTGTGAATGAAAGAAGTCGGTTGTTAAACTAATCAAACTGTTGTTTGAGTTGGGCATTAAGCGCCTGAAGGCTACGCCCGGAGGGCGCAACTACGAACAACGGAGTTTTATTATGGCGATTAAAAAATACGGCAAGGTTTTTTTCTTCTCCACCACGTTCGCCCTCGCGGGCTTGCATCTGGGCAATTGGGTTAATCGTGATGCCGGTTTTCGCGTGCAAAAAATCGTCGTCACCGGCTGTAAGGCATTGACGGATTCCGAAGTCATTGCCGCTGCGAAAGTGCCCATGGCCCGATCTATTTTTGATGTCGAGTTTGCGCCGATTGCCAAACGGGTTGAAACCCTGCCGTTGGTACAGAAGGCGCAAATTTCACGCGTTTTTCCGTCGACCATTGTCATTGCCGTTGTAGAGCGCCAGCCATTGGCGTTAATTAACCACGCCGGCTTATGGCCGGTTGATGCGGAAGGCGTGGTTTTGCCGCGCCTGCAATCGAATCGCCGCGCCAATGTGCCGCTCAATTACGATACGCCAATTCTCTCCGGCGCGGCCTTTGCAAAAAATGGTGAGAGCAAAGAGCTGGCCAATACCAATCGGCACGTCATTGAATTTTTGACGGAATTGCGTTCTAATAATGCCATGCTTTATCACGGCATTTCCGAAATGAATGTTAATGCCAAAGGCCATCTCACTTTTTATTTGATGGACGGCGGCGTGCCGGTTTATCTGGGTGCAGATCAATGGATGGAAAAATGCGAGCGGCTCTTTATCTTTTTGCAGCATGTCAAACCAACTTCGGGAAAATTTTTAACCATTGATTTAAGGTACGAAAATCAAATTGTGACAAGAGAGAGTTGAACGCTTTTACTTTTACTTCTACTCTTTCTCTTACTTCTACTCGTTTTTCATCAAAATGGCGGAAGTAAAAGAAAGAGTAGGAGTACGAAAAGAGTAAGATTATAAGGAGGTCAACATGGTCGTTGATTATATCTGTGCCCTCGATATCGGCACGACAAAAATTTGCGCGCTGATCGGCGAGGTCGATGAGCATAATCAAATCAAGATTATCGGCATGGGCAATGCGCCCTCCGAGGGTTTACGCCGCGGCGTCGTGATCAATCTTGATCGCACGGTGCAATCGATTTTACGCGCCAAAGAAGAAGCCGAACGGATGGCCGGCGTCGAGATCAAATCGGTTTACGCCGGCATCGCGGGCGATCATATTCGCAGCGTCAACGGCCGCGGCGTCGTTGCGGTTTCCGGCGAAGATCATATCATTTCGCCCGAAGACAAACGCCGCGTGATCGAAGCGGCGAAGGCCGTGGCGCTGCCGTTTGATCGCGAAATTATTCATATTTTACCGCAGGAGTTCATTGTCGATGATCAGCGCGGCATCGATGATCCCGTCGGCATGAGCGGCGTGCGCCTTGAAGCCGAGGTGCATATCGTCACCGGCGCTGTTACTTCTGCACAAAATATTTGCC
>CAYUVM010000663.1:0-3048 GCA_964447935.1 uncultured Cytophagia bacterium
AATAAAATAAAACCAATGTCAAAGAGCTATCAAAAAATCACCCTTAATCAGTATAATACCGAAGCTCCTCAAAATCGTTTCGTGGTAACCTGCCGGCCCGGGGTTTATCGCGATGAGCTGCGCAATGAGTTTGCCGCGTTTCAATTGGAACGCTTGAGCAGTTTCAACGCCTCGAAAGTTTTGGAGCTTGAAATTGGCGAGCAAAAAGCGCAGGCCGCGTGGAAAGGCCTCGACGAATACACCCGCGATCTCTGCCGCAACCCGTTGATGCTTACGCTGCTCGCCGACGAGCTGCGCGCCAGCGACAACCCGCCGCAAAACCGTGCCCAACTCTTCGACCGCTTTGTGGATCGCTATTTGAGCGAATGGGCCCGCGTCAAAGGCGCTGGCGCCGTGCGCGTGGAAAAAGAAATTCTCTCCGCGCTGGCTTGGCGACTCGGTACGAATCGCACGTTGCTTTCTGCGGATGAAGCCGCGGCGGCGATGTCGGCGCGACTTGCTGAATTGCAAAATAAAAAAGAAGCCTCTGGCGATTTGAATGTTGCGACATTGAATCGGGAATTTCTTGAACACGGTTTATTGCGGGAAAGCGCGGGCCAAACTGGATTCTTTCATCAAGCCGTGCAGGAATATTTCTTTGCGCGAGAAGTGGCGTTGCATCAGTCGGTCGAGTATGTCCTGAAGCATGTTGGCGATCCGGAATGGGCGGAGGTTTTGGTGTTTGTGTGCGGATTGGTCGAGGATGCGACTGAAGTAGTGCGCGAAGTTATGAAAGGGGATGCTTATTTGGCGGCGAAGTGTGCTGTTTATGCGAAAAGAATCGATGGAGAACTTGTTGACACATTAGCAATAATCCTTATTAAAGAACTAAGAGCAAAATTTGAGGCAGATATATGGTTTGGCCAATTTTACAAAGAGATGCTATCTGTCATATCACTTAAAGCAAAGAGCCGGACGACGGAACTGTCTACTCTTTTTAAGTATGCTTATAATAACAGTTACAAAGCATTACATGATTACGTCTACTTGCTAATTGGGACACGCATGCCAGAACAAGCAATCTCGACAGTAGAGCCGATACTTCAGGAACGAGTAAACGATGTTGTGTTAAGATCGAGACTTGGCGTAGCATATCGGCTTGCCGGCAAATTTGAAGAATCGCTTCATCATCTCAAAGCTTGTCTTGAGATGGAACCGTCAAGTGGCTGGATTTGTGGCAATATCGGTAGAACTTGCAAAGAAATGAATGATTATGCAAACGCGGAATTTTATTTGCAGAAAGGAGTCGCGCTAGAACCTAATCTCTCCTGGGCACATAACCATTTAGGTCTTACACTCTTAGAGCAAAGAAACTATCCTCGCGCTTCAGAACATTTTCAAATTGCTATTAATCTTGATTGGGAGTATGGTTGGCCTCATATTGGTCTGGCTGAGATTCATCTTGACCATCTCGGTCAGCCAGAAAATGCTATTAAAGAGTTTGAGATTGCTCTTCAATTTGAAATTCGTCCTTATCGATTAGGAAGACCAATATTTGGCCTCGCCCGTGCCCTCGAAGCCGCCGGCCGCGCCGCCGAAGCCCGGCAGCGTTATCAAGAATATCTCGACCGCTTTCCGTGGGGTGAGCATGCGCAAGAGGCGCTGGCGGCTTTAGAGCGGCTGGGAGCGGCATAAGAGAGGTTCTTGCAAAACCAACATTAAACAAAACCCTTTACAAAGCGTCCTTCTTTTATTACATTGTCACGTGTTTCACCGTCACGCACAACCCCGTCGTCAAATCCTTTCTATTCACGTTTAAGCGCAGGAGGAGTACTATGCAACATCGTCGTATGTTGTTTGTGCTGTTGATGCTGACGCTCATGCAATTCGCGTCGGCGCAAGAGCCGGTGAATCTGCAAATGGTTTCGCGGATTCGCGTCGAAGGCTTGCAAAATTCACAGGTGATGGAAACGCTGTTCTGGCTCACCGATCGACACGGGCCGCGCTTGACCGGCTCGCCGAACATGAAAGCTTCGAGTGAATGGGCGCGCGAGCAAATGGCCAAATGGGGTCTGGAGAATACAAAGTTGGAATCGTGGGGTACGTTTGGCCGTGGCTGGACCACCGAACGTTTTTCCATTGAAATGTTGGAGCCGCAATATCAACCGATTATCGCGTGGCCGCAAGCATGGACTGCGGGCACCAACGGCGTTGTATCCGGCCCGGTGGTGATGATGGATGTGAAGGCAGAAGAAGATTTCGCGAAATACAAAGGCAAGCTGCGCGGCGCAATTGTGTTGGCGCAAAAACCGCGCGAGGCCGACACCCATTTTGAAGCTGATGCGCAGCGTTACGATGAGAAGAAGCTCGAAGAACTGGCGCAGGCGCCGGAGCTGGGCGCGGCCAACCCCTTTGCCTCGCGTATGCAAGAGTTTCGCGCCCAACGCGCGTTGCGTGAAAAGATGGACAAATTCATGCGCGAAGAAGGCGTTGCCGTGGTGTTGCAGCCGAGTCGCGGCGAGCACGGCACGATCTTCAACGGCGGCGCGGGTTCGCGCAATGTCGGCGCGGCGCCCGGCTTTCCGACGTTGGTGGTGGCGATCGAGCATTACTCGCGCGTGTGGCGCTTGACGGAAAAAGGCATTCCGGTGAAATTGGAAATCAACATCAAAAATCGTTTTTACGAGGAAGATTCGCTCGGTTACAACGTCATCGCCGAAATTCCCGGCACTGATAAAAAGTTGAAAGACGAAGTCGTCATGCTCGGCGGCCATCTCGACTCGTGGCATTCCGGCACCGGCTCGACCGATAACGCCGCCGGTTGCGCGGTGGCGATGGAAGCGGTGCGCATTTTGAAAACACTCGGCGTGCAACCACGGCGCACGATTCGCGTCGCCTTGTGGAGCGGTGAAGAGCAGGGCTTGCTCGGCTCACGCGGCTACGTGAAAAAGCATTTCGCCGATCCGGCGGTGATGCAGCCGACGCTGGAGCATGAAAAATTCGCCGGTTATTTTAATCTCGATAACGGCACCGGCAAGATTCGCGGCGTGTATTTGCAGGGCAACGACA
>CAYUVM010000664.1:0-3044 GCA_964447935.1 uncultured Cytophagia bacterium
CTAAAAACAGCCAATAAAATCGCGGTTAAAACGCCAAGTCAGAAAGTTGATTTAAAAATAAACAAAGCCAATAAAATATAGAATTCGCTAACAGAGAGAGACTCATTTTAACAGTTAGGAATTAACTCATGAAAGCCATTCGCATTCATCAATTCGGCGACGCAGAGGTTCTCCAATATGAGGACGCGCCGGTACCAACCCCCGGCCCGAACGAAGCGCTCATCAAAATTGCGGCGAGCGGTATCAATTTCATCGATGTTTATTTTCGCGAGGGGCTTTACAAAGCGACGCCCCCCTTCACGCTCGGCAATGAAGCCGCTGGTGTGGTGGAAAACGTTGGGGCACAAGTTACGGAAGTCAAAGTTGGCGACCGCGTTGCCTTCACCACAACACTCGGTTGTTACGCCGAATACGTTTCGGTTCCGGCGTGGCGATTGGTGCCATTGCCGGAAAAAATTTCTTTTGAATTTGGCGCGGCTGCGATGCTGCAAGGGATGACGGCGCATTATTTATCGCATTCGACCTTTCCGCTGAAAACCGGTCACACGTGTTTGATTCATGCGGCCGCGGGCGGTTTGGGAACCTTGCTCATTCAAATGGCGAAACGCCTCGGCGCGCGGGTGATTGGCACCGTTTCAACTGAGGAGAAGGCGCAACTGGCGAAAGCAACCGGTGCGGATGAAGTGATTTTGTACACGCAACAGGATTTTGAAGCCGAGGTCAAAAGACTGACAAAGAACCGCGGGGTGGAAGTGGTTTATGATTCGGTGGGGAAAACGACGTATGAGAAAAGCATGAATTGCCTCGCGCCGCGCGGTTATTTAGTTTTATTCGGACAATCCAGCGGGCCAGTGCCGCCGATTGACCCATTGCAGCTTGCGGCACGCGGCTCGCTTTTTATGACGCGCTGCAATTTGGCTCATCACACCACAACCCGCGAGGAACTGCTGTG
Source organism: uncultured Cytophagia bacterium (assembly GCA_964447935.1). Classification (GTDB taxonomy): domain Bacteria; phylum Zhuqueibacterota; class Zhuqueibacteria; order Zhuqueibacterales; family Zhuqueibacteraceae; genus Zhuqueibacter. The sequence goes on from CAYUVM010000664.1 coordinate 953, forward strand.
GCGCGCCGGTGATGTTTTAAACTGGGTGGCCAGCGGCGAGTTAAAATTGCGCATTCACCAAGTTTTTCCGCTTCGCGAAGCTGCCGCGGCGCACAAATTTTTGGAAGGCCGGCAAACCACAGGGAAGTTGCTGCTGAAGCCGTAGTTGCGAAGCATCAGTAAAATGTCATTCTGGAAGAATCCTGTTTCCCACCAGCGCTGTGCTTGACGCCAAACAGGATCCCTTCAGGATGACATTCTCGGGTCAAAGAATCGCGATTTTTTTCACCAGTTTTTTCCCCTCCACTTCCAAAATATAAAAATAAACGCCGCGCGAAAATTCCCGTGCCTGTAATTGCGCTTGATATGTTCCAGCCGGCAAAATTCGATCAACCAAAACCGCCACCATTTGGCCAAGCACGTTCGTCACGCGCAGATTGACTTTCGCCGTGTACCGCAACGTAAATGGGATATTTATATTCTCAAGTTTTGTGTGATTGGCCGCAGCTAACGAAAACGGATTAGGATATGCCTGTCCCAAAATAAAATCCTGGGGTAACGTGCTGGTTTGTTTATCCGTGACGGCGGTTGACGCCGGATTTTCAAAGAGAAAAATCACGTCCGCTTCTTCATCGATGCCCGTCACGTCGAGATCACCGTCGAGATCGCGGTCATGAAACACCGCGCAGGAGGCCGCAGTGGTGGCTGGAAATGATTTTGGGTTAACAAACGTCCCATTGCCGGAATTTTCGTACAGCGTCCAATTTTTGCCGCTGTAGTTGCTGGTGATGAAGTCGAGATCGCCGTCGCCGTTCAAATCGCCGAGATCGATGCCAAGCGGAAAAGCGCCCACCGGATAGGTCTGCACCGGTAGCAACCCGCCCTTGCCATCACCGCGAATGATTGCCGCGCGTGCTTCAAGCGCATTCGCCGCCACGGCATCGACGTGACCATCGCCGTCGACGTCGCCGGCAGCCACCATCCACGGGCTACCGCCGCAGTCGGTGCGCGCTGAAAATTTTAACCCACCTTTGCCGTCGCCCAAGAGTAGAATCATTTCCCGGCCCGAATAAGCGCCAACAAAAAGATCGAGTATGCCGTCTGCGTTGGCATCAGCCGCAGCGCAGGCGGTTTCGCTGCCACCGCCGCTGTCAACCAATAGGCGTGGCAAAAAAGTGCCATCGCCTTTATTGTACAAAATGGCCATGGTGTTGCCGACGCGATTAGCCGTCACGATATCCATGTCGCCATCACCTTCCAAATCCATCACACTCAAGCCGCGTGGCTCTTGATCAACCGGATAATTTACCGGGGCGCGAAATCCGCCGCTGCCGTTGCCGAGCAAAACACTCACGGAATTGCCGCGAATATTGCCCACGGCAAAATCAGTAATTGCATCGCCGTTAAAATCGGCGCCTTCATTAGTGCTCGGGCGCGCGGGCGGCGTCAGTTGATGGCGCGAGGAAAAAGCATAATTTCCCCTGCCATCGTTAAAAAAAACGCGAATGTCATTGGCGTCTTCATTCGGTACGGTAAAATCATGATAACCGTCGCCGTTGAGATCGCCGGCAAACGCGCCATAAGTCCGCACCGGCAATTCATTGGCAAACCGCACCGGTAACTGGCCTTTCATCCGCAGCGTCATATCGCCGCGCCCAGCCTGCGTCCAGAAATTCCACGTGTAACCCGCGTTGAGCGAATCGCCCGTGGCGCTGCGGACGCGTTTGGAAATCGCGACGGTGATCCATTCGCCCGCGGAAAATTTTTTTGCCGGAAGAAAGCGCAGTTGCCGGTTACCATTTTCGAGACGAAACTCGCCGGGCATGACACCGGCCCAGCGACCAAAGATCATGATCGATCTGGCGTTGATCGTTGCGGCATCGACGGGCGCATCAAATTCGATGGTGATTTCCGGCGCCAGACTCGCCGTCATGGATTGTGCTTTCGGTGAAACGGACTGGACACGCAGGGTCGCGAAGAGAAAATTCGTTTGTAAGCAGGCGAAGAAAATGAGGCGGCTAATCGTAAAGAATCGTATCATGCAGAAGTAACAATTTATTGAGAAACACTCTTGGGATTTTTTGAAACCCTAAACCACAAAGACACCAAGGCA
>CAYUVM010000665.1:0-3041 GCA_964447935.1 uncultured Cytophagia bacterium
CCGCAACCCTGTTTTTACAGCCTGAAACCACGAAGTCAGAAAGTTGAGTTAATATATAACACAGTGCTTGAGACAAACAAGTTCCCTGCGGGATGACATGGTGGTTGCCTATGACGAAATAAAGGATTTCGGAAAACGCCGATTCCAACCTTGACTTTTATTTCAAAATGTCCTACCCTTTTAAATGACGCCTCAATGCAACCTCTGTGGTTATCAGGGAAAATTTCTCAATCCGGAGCAAGAACGCGAAGGCTATCACTGCGCCAATTGCTCGGCCTCGAGCCGTAATCGCACGGTGATGTTCGCGCTCGGCCGCATGTTGGGTTATAGAGACACCCCGACTTATTTGTGGCCGCCGCGCCGCGAGTTGAAAGTGCTGGAACCCTGCCCGCGCGGCCCGCAGGCCATGTTCCTTCGCGATAAATTTGATTATTACGCGCCGGAGTTTGACGCCGAGAAAATCAAGGCCGGCGCCGATCCCCGAGAATTTGCCGATCTGCAGAATCTCGCTTTTGCCGACGAGACGTTCGACGTCATCATTACTTCGGATGTTTTCGAGCATGTGCGCGAAGACTTGAAAGGGTATCAGGAAGTCTATCGCACGCTGAAAAAAGGCGGGACGTTTGTCTTGACCGTTCCTTATGAGCATCACCGTGAAAAAACGATTGTGCGTGTCGCCGTCGAAGGCGATAAAGATATTTTTTTGTTGGAGCCCCGTTATCACGGCGGCGGCGGTTCGACGCTGGCCTATCGTGAATACGGGCGTGATTTGCTTGACTTATTACGCTCAGTCGGATTTGCCGTCGGCCACGTGGAAACAGCGATACCGCGTTTTCAAATGCAAAAATCCAGCGTGATCATCGGTCAAAAATTGCCTTATTTTGATTTGGAAAAACTTTGGCCAGCGGCAGAAGAAAATATATTGAAATCGGCGGGCCCGTTCTTGCCATTCCGTTTGTTCGTTTTTTTAAAATACAATCTTAAAAGTTTTGCGCAACTTTTTGGGGAAGCGAAACGCAAGATCACCGGTTAATAAACAGCGATTAAATAAGTCATTCATTTAATGAATTATCATGTCCTACTAAGGCATTCGGACATGACAATTACATGGATAAACTATTTAGTCGGTATTTTCCGTTGCTTACAGAAAACCCTTCCTAAAAAAATTTCCCAATTTTTTTAAAATCTGAGATTTTCCTCTTCTTTTCGTGTCTATGTCAATGACGGGTTCGTTTATCCCGAAACCGCTCTTAAGAGGGATTCACCATGCTTACCTTTAACTGATCACGTTGTTAAGTTTTCATTGAAATGGGTTGCATAAGATAAAAAATTGGGAGACTATTATGTTCTGCTCAAAAGTGACGCCGCGGAGGAAACTAAGCGCTTACGTGGAATTGGGGCTCATGATTGGCCTGTTCACTGCATCGCCAAATAATGCCCAGAACCGAAATTTTTTCCTTCCCGTTGAATTGGGGCAGGGAATAATATTTACCAAAGGTGTTGACGCCTATACAGGTTCTGCGCAGTTTCATCCCGCTCTAGGCTTTGGAGATGAGCCAAAGAGATTGCGAATCGGTGGCAGTCTGGCTATAACCTACACCAATCCTGAATGGACATTTTTATGGGGTGGGCGCGTTTCCGTGCATATTGTAAAACTCGTACGACGAGGTGCTCACGGTGAGCCTCATATACGCTGGGGAGGCATTCACCTGGTGGGAAAAGCTTTGTTGCAAGGGGATGATTTTCGTCGAATCTCTGGCGGCGTTTTGTTCGAGGTGGGCGATGGCATTTTTCAAGTGAGCCCGCAATTAGGTGATGACAGAACCAATGGCAAAAAATTCTTAGAAGTTTCACTTGGAACCGACATGGCGGTGCTGTTTAGACTTTTTCAGCGTGCGCCTGATGAAGAATAAAACAGTTGAACTAATTGAAGTACGAAGCTCATCTAAGGAGAACAAACCATGGCAAAAAGAGCACTCATTATCAGCGGTGGCGGAGCGAAAGGAGCCTATGCAGTAGGCGCACTCGACCACATGGTTAATAAACTGAGGTTACAATTTGATCTTGTGGCTGGCACCAGCACGGGGGCTCTGATTTCGCCTCTCGCTTTACTGGGAAGTGGCCCGGACATTCAGGAATTGATCACGATCTATACTTCGGTCAAAAACTCGGACATCTTGAAGCCTCGCGAGATCGGGTTTGATAGCCCTTTGCCTATTTCATTCAATGAGACCGGACCGCTCAAAAAATTGATTGCCCGACAGATCACCGAGCAACGCGCCGGGGATTTGCTCGACGCCGATAAGCGCATGTTTCTGACGACAGTGAATATGCAAACCGGGAAGATCGTTTATTTTTACACCGGCCCGGAAGGCGCGGTCAGCCCACAGCCCGAAACCGAGTTGGTGCGTATTGTCTCGCGGCAGATGTTGATTGAAGCACTTCTGGCCTCCGCCAGTATTCCGGTTTTTATGCCGCCGGTCAACATCGCAGTCAATCCGGCTCCCCCACAGCAATATGTCGATGGAGGCTTGCGCGAGTTGACGCCGCTGAAAATCGCTATTGATAATGGCGCCACCGAGCTCTATGTGATTATGCTGTCGCCTAAACCGCAGGCGGTGTCGCATAAATTTAAAAATTTTCTTGAGGTTTTAATTCAAATTCTCGATCTCTACGGACGCGACGTCATGGTGAATGACCTGCAGTTGGTTGAGTTTCACAATTTGAGTGCGGGTTATATCGAGGCGGTTAAAAAACGGCTGATAGAAAAATTTGGGTTGACTGGCCCCGAAATACAAGAACTTTTTTCCGTTCCGGGGACGAACAATCCCTTTGAAGGAAAAAGACCCGTTTCCATTAAAATAATGCAACCGGATTCCGGTGAATTAACCGGAACACTTGAATTTAATCCTATGAAAATGAAAAAGATCATGGAAATGGGAAAACAAAAAGCAGTTGAGGTCTTGGGAGCATTCCCGCCAACAACATAGCTTGACAATGTTAAGTTAGTTTATGACGTTTTCGTTTTTTTGTTCTTTGAA
>CAYUVM010000666.1:0-3027 GCA_964447935.1 uncultured Cytophagia bacterium
ACAAGCGAGTGGATAATTCAAAATTGGTTGTTTAAAATAAGCGAACGAGCAGTCCGTCTCTTCGGTTTAAAAATATGCCAGCAATTATTGAGGCAGAAACAACGTTTATACTTTTTCTCTAAAGCGTCTGCTTCGCCTTCTCCCAATCCGCCAGAAAATTCTTGATGCCGATGTCGGTCAACGGATGCAGAAAGAGTTGATCAAAAACTTTCGCAGGAATGGTGGCAATGTCGGCACCGGCCAGTGCGGCTTCGACCACATGCACCGGATGGCGCAGACTGGCGGCCAACACTTCGGTTTCAAAATCATAGTTATCGTAAATCGCCACAATCTGCTCGATCAGCTCCATCCCGATTTGGCTGACATCATCCAAACGGCCGATGAACGGGCTCACGTATGAAGCGCCGGCTTTCGCAGCGATCAACGCCTGGCTGGGGCTGAAGATGAGCGTAACATTGGTGCGGATATTCTCGTTGGCCAATTTGCGCACGGCAACCATGCCGTCGCGAGTCATCGGAATTTTGACAATGACATTGGGATGCAATTTCGCCAACTCGCGGCCTTCACGGAGCATGCCTTCCGCATCAAGCGAAACGACTTCCGCATTCACCGGGCCGGGCACGACTTCGCAAATGCTCAGAATAATATCTTTGAAGGCACCCTTTTCACGTGAAATCAGCGTCGGGTTGGTGGTCACACCATCCAGCAGGCCCATGGCCGCGACTTTTTTGATTTCATCCAGATTGGCCGTATCGAGAAAGAATTTCATGTTTATTCTCCAAATTTAAGTTTATGCGAACATCATTTATTTTTGTCGACGCTATTTAAATTTTTCGCTAAAACAATTTTTAGCCTCTACCTTGGGGCTGGCGGTAAAGCTTAATAAAACACCTTCTCCAAAAACAAACCATGCGGCGGCGCGGTGAAGCTGGCGGCGGTACGTTTGCGGCTTTCGAGAATTTCCCTCACTTGCGGCGGTGCGAGCTGGCCGCGACCGACGTCGATCATCGTGCCGACGATAATCCGCACCATGCTGCGCAAAAAACGGTTCGCGCGAATGGTCAGCTTGATGCGCTCATCACTCTCTTCCCATGCAATCATTTCCATCTGGCTCAAGTAATGCGGATCTTCCGTATTTGTATCGCAAAACGCGCGAAAATCATGTTCGCCCAGAAGATATTCCGAAGCCTCGCGCATCGCGGCGACCGCGAGCGGGTATTTCCAAAAAAACGCGTAATGCCGGCCAATCGCCACCGGAAATTTACTGAGCATATAAATATACTGGCGGCTCTTGGCATCGTGGCGCGCATGAAAATCCGCCGGCATCATCTCCAGCCGTTTCACCACGACATCGTGCGCTAAAATTCCATTCAAAGAACGCGGGAGATCGGTTACGGGCGAAGCCAGCGCCGTGCGAAAATTAATGACTTGGCCGATAGCATGCACGCCGGTATCCGTTCGTCCGGCCACATTCACTCGAATCGGCTCACGAAAAAGAATTTGCAATGCATTCTCCACCTCGCCCTGCACTGTCCGCAAACCGGGCTGGACTTGCCATCCGTAAAATTTGCTGCCATCATATTCCAGGGTAAGTTTATAATTAAATAATGGAGACACTTCCACTGCGAAATCTCTTTAAATGACGTCGAGGCGATTTAAACGTTTCAAAGCTGCGTTAATGCAAAAGTCATGATCACCCCTCCCAGCACGCTGGCCATCAATACGAAATCATCTTTCTCCAACCGCATTTCCCGCAACGGCACGCGCCCGGCACTGCCGCGATAGCAGCGCGCTTCCATCGCCACCGCCAGATCATCCGCGCGTTGAAACGTGGCGACGAACAACGGCACCAGCAGGGGCACCAGCGCTTGAATGCGTTTGAGCAACGAACCGGAGAAATCCGCGCCACGCGAGATCTGCGCTTTTTGAATACGCTCGGCTTCGTCAATAATCGTCGGCACGAAACGCAACGCCAGGGTGCTCATAAACGCCAATTCATGCACCGGCACGCGCCAACGTTGCAGCGGCTTGAGCAAGCGCTCGACGCCGTCGGTCAAGTCCGTCGGAATCGTCGTAAAAGAAAGCAGGCCCGTGACAAAGATCAACAACGCCAAACGCCAAGCATATTTCACGCCGAGCCACAAACCCGCCCCTGAAATAGAAATGCCCCACACGCGCCATTGGGGGCTTAATCTGTCAGTCACATCCAGCGGAGCAGAAAAATTGGGACTCAACGCCTGCAAAAGAATCGTCAACACAAAAAGCCAGAGGAAGGCGCGCAGGTTCCGTACAAATAATCGAGGCGGCAATTGGGTGCGTTGCATCATGAACGCGAGCAGCAACGTCCAGAAGATCAGGGCACGCCAGGATTCAACCCACATCAGCACACTCATAACCACAAGGCTCATGAGCAGCTTCGTGCGCGGGTCAAGCCGGTGCAGGAGCGACCGGCCAGGATAATATTGCCCGAGCGTCAGGCGGCTGACACTTGGCCGCCGGCGGGTTGTCAGCATTCCGGCAAAGGATAGATACGAATGACGCAACGGCGATTTTTCTTAAAAAGCAATAAACCAATCGGGGCCGCCGTCATTCTTAACAATAAGTGCAAACAGGTTTTCCCGAGGTCGAAAATCGGGATAAATATAATAGCCTGGCGCGTTTTTAACAGGCTAATATAACAACTTTTTACACAAAATCCAACACAAAACTCGCAGGTCTTATATATGATAATGATTTTTTACTTGACTTTGTACTGGTTTGGTAATAATTTGAGCGTTGTTTTATCCGTTGACTTAGTATGAGCAGTTTTAAGCTGAACGCTGGTTTACCAATTCAGTGGTGAGGTGAGAAATGCCGCCCGCCATTGTCCAATCCACTTGCAGTACAACTCACTTGCCAGCGGGAGGTTTCGCATGGCAGAAGCAAAAACGGCTGAGAAGAAATTTAAACCGTATATTGCGGATGAACAGAAAATCGCCGAGTTTACCCTCAAAGCGATTTTGCTCGGCGCGCTCTTTGGCGTCATTT
>CAYUVM010000667.1:0-3024 GCA_964447935.1 uncultured Cytophagia bacterium
GAATGTCCCTCCAATGTCGATGTCGCCAAATTGAAGTACGAGTTTCTTTCTCACTATTATCGCGAACACGGTACACCGCTATCAGTACGATTATTCTCACGGCCTGACTTGCTTGGAAAACTCGGTTGCCGTTTTGCCAGCCCTGCCAATTTTTTGTTAAAAAACGTCAGCATGCGGAAAATTTTTGAAACCGTATTGGGCATTGATCGCCGCCGTGTTTTGCCGCTTTATGCGAAAGAAAATTTTCCGCAGTGGTTCAAAAAGTATCACCCAAAAAAAGGGCAGAAGGAAAGCAAAAAAAATCGGGTTGTCCTTTTCAATGACACCTTTATGAATTATCACGAGCCGGAGATTGGGCGCGCGGCGGTGCACGTGTTGGAAGCGTTGGGCTATCAAGTCGTTCTTGCTAATGCCGGTTGTTGTATGCGCCCCGCGATCTCCAATGGTTTACTGCGCATGGCTGTGCCGCGCACCGAAGCCGTTGTCGAACGTCTGCACCAGTTGGTGGCGCAAGGCGACAGGATCGTCGGTTGCGAGCCAAGCTGTGTTTCTGCCATCAAAGAAGATTATCCTGATCTCGTGCGTAATTCTGAAAAAGCAAAAAACGTTGCGGCGAATTTTTTATTGATCGAAGATTTTGTGCAGCAGCATGTCGAGCAAAACGGGCTGCCATCGCATCGGCAAAATTTGCTTGCACCCATTCTATATCACGGCCATTGCCATCACAAAGCTTTATTCGGCACGTCGGCTTCAAAAGCAGTATTAGCACAAATAACCGGCTGCATGGTTCAAGAAATTGACTCCGGCTGCTGCGGCATGGCTGGTGCGTTTGGGTATGAAAAACGACATTACGAGATTTCCATGAAGATCGGCGAACGGCGGCTTTTTCCGGCGGTGCAGGCCGCGAACAACGAACATCGTCTTATCGCCAATGGTTTTAGCTGCCGCCATCAAATCGAGCACGCGACAGGGAGGAAGGCACAACACGCCATTCAAATTTTGGCAGAGTGTTTGTAGTTGTGGCTTTAGGCATCGAATGTGCGCCCATAAAATAGCGCTGGCGCTCCCGATGATTCATGTCCGCAAAAGTTTTGTGCTGGAAGGCGCGATTACGAAGCCTTGCCATGTTATGCTCATGTTAAGCTAATATTACGTCCGTATGAATTTTATTTATTTGTGTTGACTCGCGGCATTTTTTTATTATATTGTTTCATGCTAATTTTGCGCTTATAATGTCTTTAAATTCAAATAATGTCGCGCCTACCGCGGTTTTGCTTGGCCCGCAAACGCCGCCGCGCTCATGCGCGCGTCAGTTGATTTTAGCGCGGGTGGCTGAGTTGGTGCAGCACGAGCGCGGAACGCGAGCCGGCGAAGATATAGAAGCGTTGCACGACATGCGCGTGGCCTCGCGGCGTTTGCGCGAGGCGTTGGAAATTTTCCAAACTTGCTTTCCACCGAAAATTTATAGTCGGCTGTATGAACGGGTGCGCCGGATCACCCGCGCGCTGGGACGGGCACGCGACGCCGATGTAGCGGTGGATTATTTTGCCCAGTTGCTTGCCGACAAGCAAAACGTCATTGAGCAAGTGGCCTTGCAGGAGATTTTGCGCCGGCTCACGAGGCAACAAACTCGACGGCGCGCGGAAATGCAGCAAGAACTGGACAAAGTGCAGCCGGCGGATTTAGTCATTCGTTTCGAGAAAGCGTTCGCTCATCTGGAACGGACGCCGCCTTCGCGACAGCGCGGTTCTCGCACCGCCTTACTGTTGGCGCGGCGTTTGTTCGCGCAGCGGCTGCGCGAAGTTTTTGCCTGTCAACGTTTAATCAAAGGCGAGGCCGACATTGAAGGGTTGCACAATCTGCGCATCGCCGTCAAGAAGCTGCGTTACGCGATGGAAACGCTGGATTTTGCCGGCGGCGAGCAGGTTAAAGAGAATCTCAAATTTTTTAAGAAACTGCAAACCGTGCTGGGCGATTTACACGACCGCGACGTCTTCGGTGAAACCATACAGCGGCGCATTGCTAAACTAAAAAGACAATCTTTCACAGAACATTTGTTGAACGGTTGTCAAACGATTGTAGTTTTGATCGCCGAGCAGCGAAAAAGTTTTTACACGGATTATGTGGCGCTGTTCGGCCATGCGAAAATTCAGGAATGGCGAACCCGGATTGTACCGCCGTCGCCGACTTTACGCCGCCCGGTGAAAAGCGGGTAGCGGTTAATCAACTTTTGCTGTTAACAAATTATTAAAATGCTGTGAGTTGATTTTACCTTTTTTGCCTTACGATTTAAATAGTTTAATCCATGAAACCCAAACGCCTCGCCGCCATTGATATCGGCACTAATTCGATTCGCTCCATTATTGTAGAAGCGACGAGCAAAAAAAAATTTCGCGTGCTGGATGACGAAAAGGAAACCACCCGCATTGGTGAAGGCTTAGGAACGAGTACGCGGCTGTCGCGTGAAGCCATGCAGCGGGCGATTGTGGCGCTGCAGAGAATGACAGATATCGCGCGCGGTTTTGGCGCAGAAACCGTACAAGCGGTAGCCACGAGCGCCGTGCGGGAGGCAAAAAATCGCGAGACTTTTTTGCGCCGCGTTGAGGAAGAAATTGGCCTGAAAGTACGCATCATTACCGCCGAAGAAGAAGCTTGGCTGGCGTTTTTGAGCATGTTGCATCATTTCGACGTCGGCAAGCAGCGCTTCTTCGGTCTCGATATCGGCGGCGGCAGCGCGGCACTGATTTTCGGCTTGGGCGCCCACGTTGAAAATATTCATTGCCTGCCGCTCGGCGCGGTGCGTTTGACGGAGAAATTTTTGCAGCGGGATCCGATTCCGGCGGATGATTTCAAAGCGCTGCGCAAACATATCAAAAATCACCTGTTGCCGATTCGCAACGCCGGTGAAGTCGGCGCGCAAATGCTCATCGGCAGCGGCGGTACGCTGACCACCATTGCCGAACTGCACAAAACGCTGCAGCGCGAAAAATACACCGGCGTCCACGGATATGAAATGAACCGCGC
>CAYUVM010000668.1:0-3022 GCA_964447935.1 uncultured Cytophagia bacterium
TGATGCCCGCGTCGTCAGTTCGATCATTGCCAGGCTTCATCTGGTTCGCGGCAATTTTGCCGCCGCCCGCACTGCTGCCGCCGCCGGTATGGTTTCGCCCGATCCGCCTCTGCAGGGAAAATACAACACGCAATCGACGAATTTCTACTGGCAACAGGCGGGGCTGGGCCGCCCGCAGTACGTCGCTGACCCGCGCTTTCTCACCTATGTAACCGCGGATCCGTTGGAGAAGAACCGTATTGCCCTCAGCCCGATTGTCGGTGGCGGCGTGACGTTCCAACGCCAGTCGAAATATGCCACCGAATCCTCGCCGCTGGATTTTATGAGCTGGCAGGAAAATTCCTTGATGCTGGCTGAGCTGGATGTGCGTGACGGCAATGCCGCCGCGGCGCTCCCGCGCGTCAATGCGGTTCGTGCCTCGCACACGCTGGCAGCCTTGACTTCAATCAATCTTGACGGCATCTACGTCGAACGCGACAAAGAATTGTTTGTCACCGGCGTGCGCTTGCTCGATCAACGGCGTTTTGGCAAATTCCACCTGCCCGCCGGCACCTGGCAGTTTTTGCCGATCACCGACGATGAACGCAACAACAATCCGAATTTCTAAGCGAAACGATTCTGCTGCGATTCATCTTCCCGATTCCATACCTTGAAGTTTTATACAAATGCTCCGCTGATCAGGCGGAGCATTTGTATTTTAAAGAGAGCGAAGGCCATGAGAACCATTTTGCGTTTTATTCTGCTTGCGGCTTTGCTGCTGCACAGCGGCTGCGGCGGCACCAAGTCGGCCGGCAAGAGTTCATCGCGTCCGTCCGTCAAATTTGATTTTGGCCGCAGCACAACGTTGGAATCGCTGTACCGCGCGGTGGTCGATGCGCTGAATCGTTACGGCTACCATCGCACACAACTTGGCAACACCTCCCTCATCGACACGGACTGGCGTCATCTCACGCCGGACGCGGTTGAAGTCGAAAGTGAAATCGCCGAGACCCGCCATCGTTTAGAAATTACCCTCGTCAATCGCCGTAACACTGCTGAAGCCACATTGCGTTTAACCTGCGAAGGCCGCCTCGACAACGGCCCGTGGTTCAAAATCGTCCCCAATCCCGTGGTGATTCGCTTTGTCGAAGACATGCAGCGCGAAATTCAACAAGAACTGGGAAAGATCATCACCCAGTGGTGAGTTTTGATTTGTAGCAATATTTATTTTGGTACGAGGAAGCAATAAATAATGAATATGGCTTCTTTGCAGCCTTTCGCAAACTTCTAAAGCACATCGAAAATCCTGTTGCTTATTGTGAGTTCATTTCATACTTTTCATCAGATCGTTTTACGAATAGTTAACCTTCATTTGAACAAATGGAGAAAACCATGAAACTCAAAGTAATCATACACCTGGCCGAAGAAGGTGGGTTTTGGGCGGAAGTTCCGGCTATATTAGGATGCGTAACGCAGGGCGAGACGTTTGAGGAACTTCTTGGCAACATTTACGAAGCCGTAGAAGCTTGCTTGTCCGTCGATCTCACGAAGCACGAATTGTCGGAACAAGATAGAATTCTGGAGGTTGCTGTGTGAAAAGCGTCTCCGGAAAGGAATTTGCGCGCTTACTCGAGAAGAAAGGCTGGCAATTAAAAAGAATAAATGGAAGTCATCATGTTTACGCCAAGTCCGGAAATCCTGCTCGCCTCTCTGTGCCCGTTCATGGGAATCAGCCGCTCAAAATTGGCCTATTAAAACATCTGATGAAAATTGCTGAAATCAATGATGACGAATTGTAATTCTATGATGTTTGTGTGGCCATGAGTCTTGCCTCCACCCTCCAAGACAAACTCGACAACCTGCCGGTCCGGCCCGGGGTTTATCAATTCAAAGATAAAACCGGCAAGATCATTTACGTCGGCAAAGCCAAAGTTTTGCGGAATCGCGTGCGGTCGTATTTTCAAGAAGCGCGGCCGCTCGATCCCAAAACGTTCCGGCTCGTCGCGCGCGTGGCCGATCTCGAAGTCATCGTCACCGATTCGGAGATGGAAGCGCTGATTCTCGAGATGAATTTGATCAAAGAATACAAGCCGCGCTACAACGTCAATCTTAAGGATGATAAAAGTTTTCCTTACATTCGCGTGACCAACGAGCTGTTCCCGCGTATTTTCCCCACCCGCCGCATCATTAAAGACGGTTCACAATATTACGGTCCGTACACCGACGCCGGGCAAATGCGAGCGCTGCTGAAAACGGTGAAACGCATTTTCCCGATCCGGAGTTGCAATTATCATTTCACCCCGGAAATCATTGCCCGTAAAAAGTACAAACTCTGTCTCGATTATTATATCAAAAAATGTGACGGCCCGTGCGAGGGGCTGATGTTGGCAGACGAATATGGCAAAATCGTGCAGCAGGTGGTGAATTTCATCAACGGTCGCGACCGGCTCGTCATCAATGAGATGAAAGAGAAAATGCAAACACTGGCGGAGAAGCGGCTCTACGAGCAGGCCGCGAAGCTGCGCGACCGTATTCGCTTCATCGAAGAGTTTCAATACAAGCAGAAAATGGTCTCGGAAGATTTGACCGATCGTGACATCGTCGCCGTGGCGATGGAAGATGAAGACGCCGCCGGGGCCGTGTTTAAAGTGCGAGACGGCAAAATTCTCGGCCGGCAGCATTATTACCTCTCCGGCGTGTTTGGCGAAAAGTTCGAGAGTGTCGTCGCTTCCTTCACCAAACAATTTTATTTGAAAGCCGATTTCATTCCGGAAGAAGTTTATTTGCCGGTGGAAATTGCGGAGAGCGCCGAAATTCGCCAATGGCTCGAAACGCGCCGGGAGGGCGCGGTCAAGCTGATCACTCCGCAACTTGGCGAAAAAGCCAAGCTGGTTGAAATGTGCGCGAAGAATGCCCATCTGCTTTTGCAAGAATTGAAATTGCAAAAAATGCAGGCGAAGCTGAAAGTGCCGCACAGTATTGCCGCGTTGCAGCGCGATTTGCATTTGGAAAAGCCGCCGCGCCGCATCGAGTGTTTCGATAT
>CAYUVM010000669.1:0-3021 GCA_964447935.1 uncultured Cytophagia bacterium
CGGCAAATCAATTCCAATTCGCTTTTACCTAAAACCGTGCCGAACACTATTGATTGAAAATAGAAAATATTAGACAACCTGGCCCTAATTGGGGCACTGCCCGAGTCAGACTCGATTCAGTTCAGCTCGAAGAACTTGAAAACAGTCGCGGAAAAATTTTTTTACAATCCTGAAAGCTGACCAGTGAGCGCCGAAACCCATTCCCAACTCGCGAATTTTATCTGGAGCATCTGCAACCTACTGCGTGGGCCGTATAAGCGCAACGAGTATCGCAAGGTCATTTTACCGCTCACCGTGATGCGGCGCTTTGATTGTCTACTCGCACCGACCAAAGAGAAGGTACTTAAAGAGTATCCGGCCATGAAGGGCAAGCCTGAAACTGTGGTGCGCAGCCTGCTCCAAAGAATTACCAAGCGGCCGTTCTACAATCTCTCCAAATTAGATTTCGCCAAACTGCTGAACGATCCCAATCAGCTTGCGCCGAATTTGAACAAATACATCACCAGCTTTTCTCCGAACGTGCGCGACATCATGGATCGTTTCGCTTTCGACCAGCAAATCGCGCGCATGGCGGAGAAGAATTTGCTCTTCGAAGTCATCAAGGCTTTTGGTAAAGTTGATCTCTCGACTGAGCGCGTCGATAACATACAGATGGGCTATGTTTTTGAAGAGCTGATACGGATTGGAGCGGAGCAATCCAACGAAGAAGCCGGCGAGCATTTCACCCCGCGCGAGGTGATCAAGCTCATGGTCAACCTGCTGCTCTCGCCGGAAAAAGATTTGGGCCGCAGCCATGTGGTGAAAACCATTTACGATCCGGCCTGCGGCACCGGCGGCATGCTCTCCGTGGCGGAAAAGTATATTCGCGATTTGAACGCCGAAGCCAATCCGCTGCTTTTCGGCCAGGATTGGAACGACGAAGCGTGGGCGGTGTGCAAATCCGATATGCTCATCAAGGGCGAGGACGCGGACAATATCCGCCTCGGCGACAGCTTTTCGCAGGACAGTTTCGACCGCGACAAGGATGGCAAGAAGATCACGTTCGATTACATGCTCGCCAATCCGCCGTTCGGCGTGGAATGGAAGCAGCAGGCCAGCTTCATCGAGAAGGAACACGGCACGCTCGGCTATCAAGGCCGTTTTGGCGCCGGCTTGCCGCGCATCAACGACGGCTCCCTGCTTTTTCTCCAACACATGCTTGCGAAGATGCGCCAACCCAAAGAGGGCGGCAGCCGCATCGGCATCGTGTTCAACGGCTCGCCGCTGTTCACCGGCGACGCGGGCAGCGGCGAGAGCAACATCCGCCAATGGATTATTGAGAATGATTGGCTCGAAGCCGTCGTCGCCTTGCCCGACCAGCTTTTTTACAACACCGGCATTTC
The DNA here is from genome assembly GCA_964447935.1 of uncultured Cytophagia bacterium. Lineage (GTDB taxonomy): Bacteria > Zhuqueibacterota > Zhuqueibacteria > Zhuqueibacterales > Zhuqueibacteraceae > Zhuqueibacter. The sequence goes on from CAYUVM010000669.1 coordinate 1,383, forward strand.
GACTTACATTTGGATTCTCACCAATCGCAAAGAAGCGGAGCGCAAAGGCAAAATTCAGCTCATCGACGGCCGGCAGTTTTATGTGAAGATGCGCAAAAGCCTCGGCAACAAGCGCAACAAGATCGGCGATCGCGACGAGAACGAACCCGATCAAATCGGCGAGATTGCCAAAATTCATGGCAATTTCCGCGATGGCGAGACGCGCATATTTGCAATTGACGGCCAGCAAAAGACGCTGGTAGTGAGCAAGACTTTTGATAACGCCGATTTCGGTTTTCACAAGATCACGGTGGAGCGACCACTGCGGCTGAATTTTCAGGCCAGCGCCGAGCGCATCGCTCGAATAGAAGAAGAGAGCGGTTTCAAAAATCTTGCAACCAGCAACAAGAAAAATGAGAAAGTGCGGTTGCAGGAAATTGCCGAGGGGCAAAAGCGGCAGGAAGAAATCCGCCACATGCTTCGCGCTTTGGCCGAAACAAGCGGTGGAAAGCTTTGCAAGGATCGCGAAGCTTTTCTCGCGGATTTGAAACCGGTTGCTCAGCAGCATGATTTGCGCCTGAGTGCGGCGGAATTGAAAGCCGTGCTGAGCGCACTTTCTCAGCGCGACGAAACCGCCGAAATCTGCCGCGACAAAGACGGCAACCCAGAACCGGACCCCGAGCTGCGTGACACCGAGACCGTGCCGTTGAAAGTGAGTATCGAAGAATATTTCAAACGCGAAGTGCTGCCGCATGTGCCGGATGCGTGGATCGATCACAGCAAAACCAAAGTCGGCTACGAGATTCCGCTCAATCGCCATTTCTACCGCTACGAGCCGCCGCGGCCGTTGGAGGAGATTGAGGCAAATATCAAAACACTCGAAGGCGAAATTCTCGCTCTACTCAAGGAGGTGACGGCGTGAAATACCCGGCCTATCCCAGATACAAACCCAGCGGCGTAGAATGGCTCGGCGAGGTGCCGGAGCATTGGGAGGTGAAGCGGCTGAAATATTCGGCGACAATCAACGACGAAGCCCTTCCTGAGACAACCGATCCAAGTTACGAGTTTAGGTATGTTGACATCAGTGCTGTTGATCATGTGAATGGTGTTGTTGCTGAAGAAGAGATGATTTTTGAGAATGCGCCTTCGAGGGCGCGAAGAATAGTCCGAGATGGCGACACCATTGTTTCGACAGTGCGCACTTATCTGCGGGCGATAGCATCAATTCGGAATTCAAATGGCAATCTCATCGTCTCAACAGGCTTTGCAGTCGTGCGACCGCGCTCTGTTGATCCGGCATTTCTGTCTTATTCCAGTCGAGAATCATCATTCGTTGAGACTGTCGTCGCTCGCTCTGTCGGCGTGAGTTATCCAGCGGTTAATGCATCCGAAATAGCCACAATACCTATTCCACTTCCACCGCTCCCCGAACAACGCGCCATCGCCGATTTTCTCGACCGCGAGACGGCGAAGCTGGACACGCTGGTGGCAAAGAAGCTGACGTTGCTCGAGAAACTGAAGGAAAAGCGCACCGCGCTCATCTCGCGCACGGTCACGCACGGCCTGCCGCCCGAAGCTGCCCGCGCTGCCGGCCTTGATCCGCAACCAAAGCTCAAACCCTCCGGCATCGAATGGCTCGGCGAGGTGCCGGCGCATTGGG
>CAYUVM010000670.1:0-3017 GCA_964447935.1 uncultured Cytophagia bacterium
AAAGCCGCCGCGCAGCGGCTGGGTTTGCAATGTTTGGAAATGCAACCGGAAGAAGAGTGGCTGACCGTCGCTGTTTCACGGCTTAACTGATTTGATTTTGAATACGAACATTCGAAGGTCGAAGATCGGCAGGAGAATATGAAACGCCCAGCTTGGTCTTCGATCTTTTGTTTTTTAATGGTGTGGTTAAGCGCCGCCACCGCAGTCGCGCAAGAAGCTCGCGTGGTGATTGATTCGCTGCGCCTGGAAGCAAGCGCGTTTTATGTGGATTTCCACGTCGATAGCCTGCTGACCACAACGCTGCTGAACGGCATGCAACGCGGCCTAACCTCGGCGGCGCAGTTTCGCGTGCAATTGTGGCGCAAGCGCAGCCGCTGGTTTGGCAGCACGTTCTTGGCCGAGCGCCGCTATGAAATCAAATAGACTTACGACGCGTGGGAGAAAAAATATGTCATCGTCACCGCCGGCGAGCGCCGGCTGACGAGCGGCTTGGATTTAGTTCGGCGCTGGTGGGAGCACCATCACGACGTCGCGCTTGCCGAAACGAAGCAACTGCAATTTGATCGGCGCTATTTTGTCACTATTGAATTGCTGATTGAGCCGGTGTCGAAAGAGAATCTCAACGAAATTCGCGGCTGGCTTGCCGGCGAAGTCAAAACCTCGACGAAACGCAACTCCACGCCACCTGCGGCGATAGATACCACAACCGGGAATCGGAACAACCGCGTTTCGGACCGATTGTTAAATTTGATCGTCAATCTTACCGGTTTTGGCAAGCAAGTGGTGACGATGCAATCAGAGATTTTTAGTCGCGCTGCAAATGGCAAGCTCATATTAGAAAAGTAAAAGTTTAACTGCTTGCCGTTGGTTACAAAGTTAACTTGAATCGTCTTTGCGGAGTAACGATGAATCATTCTGTTGCCGGGCGTTTCGCGAGCCTCGATCTGGGCACCAATACGTTTTTGTTGCTTATCGCCGAGGTTGCGGGCGGAAAGATTTCGCCAGTGATGGATCGGGAAACCATCGTTCGCCTCGGCAGGGGCGTCGATGCGGCGGGGAATTTGAATGCAGCAGCAATGCAACGGGGTTATGCCTGCTTGCAGGAATATGTGACGCTGGCACGGCAACAACGGGTGGAGAAAATTTTTGCCGTCGGCACCAGTGCATTGCGCGATGCGGCCAACCGCGCAGAGTTTCTCGATACGGTATTAGCGCAAACCGGCGTGCATATCGAAGTCATTACCGGTGAAAAGGAAGCGCAACTCACGTTCGCGGGAACGATTTCCAATAAAACAAATTTGCCCGGCCCGCTTGCGGTTATGGATATTGGCGGCGGCAGCACGGAAGTGGTAATTGGCGAGCCGGTTTTATGCTCAACGTCGGCGAATGCTTTGCAGGCCCGCAGTGCCGATATCGGTTCGGTGCGCCTCACCGAGCGGTTCATACAAAATGACCCTGTGCAACCGGAAGAAGTGATGCGGCTTCGCCAACAGACGGAGACCGTGATGCGCAACACCTGGCCGCCGGCGAGCCTCACACCGGTGCAGACTCTCATCGGCACCGCCGGCACGATCACCACACTGGCAGCGATGGCGCAGGAAATGCGAGAATACGACCCGGCGCGTATCGACGGTTATCGGCTCACGCGGCAAAAACTTGGTGAACTCATTATCGAATTGCGGCGGCGGTCCATAGCCCAACGTTGCGAATTACCGGGGCTTGCTTCTACACGCGCCGATGTCATTCTCGCGGGTGCGATTATTCTCGAAACGTTTATGGATCTCTACAAGTTTCCCGATTTGCTGGTCAGTGATCGCGGTTTACGGTTTGGGGTGTTGACCGAAGCCGCAAATTGGTAACGGAAGAAATTGGCATTTCCTGTCTCTAATCTTTTCACGCCATCACCTTCGTCTCCACTTCCGGTGCTTCCATGCATAACTCGATTTTTATCTCTGGCGCATACGCACGAATCCAACCCAGGATGGCACGGTACATTTCGAGCCGTATCGGCTTGAAGTAGCGATATTTTTTGTCTTCGCATTGCACCACTTCGCCGGCCAAGAGCCAACTCTGGCGGACGCGATGCTGAATCACGCGGCGCAGCCCCGGCGTGGCGCGGAACATGCCAAGAGAAATGTCCGAGATCTTTTGGGGATCCAAAGTTGAAAATATTTTTTCGATCATTTTGTGATAGCCGGTTTGCCAATTGGGATGCCACACGATTGGATCGAAGCGCAGGCCGACTCCGTAGCCGGCGTCTTGCACGCGCCGCGCCGCGCGAATGCGTTCATGCAGACTTGCGGTTTGATGCTCGATGCGTTCGGCGATTTCCTCTGGATTGAATGTCCACGAAATCACTGTCTGGCCGTTATGTTTTAAGCCGAGGAGATTTTCGACGTAATCGCTTTTGGTGCGCATTTCCAGGCGGGCGTGTTGTTGCTGCGCAAAGAGTTCCACCAGGGGTTGGGATAAGTTGGTGAGATGATCATAAGCGAGCGCATCCGAAAATTCACCGGCATGGAAGAATAAACCGCCGTCCGTCGTAGAAGCGGTGGTAGCAATGATTGTTTTGACCCGCTGAAGAATATCCGGTAAATTCACAAAAATCGTCGGACGCTGATGCGACAAATAATCATAAAGAAAACAGTATTCGCAATCAAACGGGCAGCCGTGCGAGTGAATGAGGTAATACTCATTCGGCGTCGGGCGAAAAAGATCGCGCTCGACTTGTTTGACCAATTCACCCTCTTTCACCGCTAAAATCAGCGAGCGTTTTTCTGTAGCGATGCGACGATTGATCCCGAACTCCGGCGCCGTCATATTTTGGTAGGAGTCGATTTCATACACCGGAATATCGTGCAAACGCGTGAGTATTTCCGGTGTCATCGGATAATCGCGCGCACGCCGTTCGACGAAAATGATTTCGGGGTGAAAAAGCTTCATATCGTTCGTAGTGATGCCTTTAGGCATTTATGTCTGTTGAAAAAGGCGCTGCTTATTTGCGTCCAAAATTTTAC
>CAYUVM010000671.1:0-3013 GCA_964447935.1 uncultured Cytophagia bacterium
CGGAAAAATAATTCGTCACGTAAATCAGCTTGCCGTCGTGGCTGAAGCTGATGCCATGCGGCGCGAGGCCGACGTTGATTTGCTGAATCTTCGTCAGTGTCGCGGTGTCAATCACCTGTACGGCGCGGCCGTTCGGGTTGGTGATGTCCCAATTCGTCACATACGCTTTGCTGCCATCTGGACTGACGACAACGTTGGCCGAAGCATTGCCTGCTGAAGCTTTGCCGACGAAGGTGTCGGTAATGATATCGAATTTCCAAATTTCACCGCTGCCAATCAATGAAGTATACAGAAAACGTTTTTGCGGGTCAATAAAAAGATTGTGCGGCACGTCGAGCGCCGGTGAATCGCCGACTTCGAGCAAGCGTGTGACAATGTTATGTTCCGTTGAAATAACGGAGATGAGATCATCGCCTTGGTTGGAAACATAAACTTTTTTGGTGAGGTTCTCATACGGACGCTGCCCGGCGTCGTTACGCGCGCCTTCTTCAACCCAGCGCGCGATAAATTCGATTTGCTCTTCCGGCAGTGGGTTGCGATTGAGCGGCATTCTCGGCTCGGCTTCGCCTTCGAGATGCTCGACAAGATGGCTGTGTTCCGCGTGGCCGGAAATAATCACCGCGCCATAATCCGAGCCGCGAATGAGGCTCTCCCACGACGTGAGATCGAGGCCATTGGCGGGATTTTGAGAATTATGGCATCCGGAAGATAAGCAATTTTTTTTGAAAATGGGCTGGATGTGTTGCGAATAACTGATTTGCTCGACGCTGGCGTAGTCAATGATGTCGTGGGAGCAGCCAATGGCCATTAAAAAAGAAAAAATGAAAAGCAGCGGAAAAAAATGGGCGACTTGAGCGAACCACGATTTTTGCATAGAAGCAGTTTTCCAAGCAAGTGAGGTGAAGGGTATTTTATTACTTTAACTCCGCGAACGGGAAAAGATACACAACTTTCCCGGCAAAGTCAAGTTGCAACGGTTCTGGCTTTTATTCTGGCTTTTATTCTGAATTTGGCCCGCGAATCACTTTCTCCAAAACCTCTGGTGGCGGTTTGAACAGTTTCCCGTCGCGCGTCACAAAGGCGCCCAGCGAGTAATCGCGCGCGAGCAGTCTGCCGGTGGCGCTGTTGTAAATTTCATGAATCCACGCGCCTCGAACTTTACCTAGCTCGCAGATCCAACTGACAATTTCGATGGGATCGTTGTCAAGCGCCGGTTCGAAGTATTCGATTTCATGCCCACCTTGCACAACGAGCCATTCTTTGCCCAGCCCCTCAATTGGAGGCCCAGCTTTGCGAATTGCGTCGAAGTAAGATTGCGTCGCCCAGTGCAGGTAAACTGCATTATTGACGTGCTGCGCCGTGTCCAGCTCATGCGTTTGCACGCGACGTTGTGTGCGATAGCGATATGCGTTCACGGTCACGCGCGGCTTCGGCATGCGAATACCGAGATCTTCCGACTCGCCAGCCGGCGCGAAATCTCTTTCAAATTCTTTCGGGATGCGCAGGGGTTGGCCGGTTTTCAAATCGATATAAACCCAATTCACCCGCGCCCGCGCCACCAATGCGTTATCACGGACACGAGTGATTTTGTATTCGCGATTGGACATCACCCGCCGCAAATCTGCAACCCATGTCGTGACGTCAAGTTCGTCGCCATATATCGCCGGTAAATAGTAGCGAACCGATAGTTGGCGAATGAACCAACTCGTGCCGTGTTCGCGATACCACGCCGGACTGTAACCGGCCTCGGTAGAAGCCTCGATGGCCGCTTCCTGCATGTAGTTGGCGTAAACCGCGTTGTTGACGTGATTGAATGAATCTAATTCGTAATGACGCACACGAAAGCGGCGGGTAAACAAACGCATTTTTCCTCCTTTTCACATATTAAAAATACGCAGTTTTTGGGAAAATTTCAAGGAATCATTTATGGCAAAATTGTCACGACCAGATTTTTATAGCGCAATTTGCTGGAATCTGGCGGAGGGCTGTTGTATATTGAAAATTGCAAAAAACTTTTGCTGCTACCCTTTTTATAATTAATAAGGAGAAACTCAATGAATTCTCTCAAAATGATTGGCATGACGCTATTCGGGTTCGCAATTTTGGCTTCGTCGCTTTCTGCGGGTGTTACCATTTCAGCCACGCACACGACAACGGCCAAACCGGATGAAAAGCAGCTTAATAAAACTTACCTCGATAGTGATCGCATGCGCTACGAGTCGCAAGGCAAAGCCGGCAGCACTGTCGTTATTTTTCGCCAGGATAAAGGCCTGTTTTGGGTGATCAACCCGGACAAGACTTATATGGAAATCACCAAACAGGATATGCAGGCCATGAAGGCCAAGATGAACGAGGCGCAAACGATGCTGGACGAAAAAATGAAAAACGTTCCGGAGGCGCAAAGAGAAATGGTCAAGAAAATGATGGCGGGCCGCATGCCGATGGCACAGTCAACCGGCGCCATCAAAACCACGTACAAAAAAACCGCTGCCGGAGAAAAGGTCAAGCAGTGGAGTTGCGTGAAGTACGACGGCTATCGCGAAGACAAAAAAATCAAAGAGGTTTGGACAACGGATTGGAAAAGCCTCGGTTTGACGCCCGAAACTTTTAAAATCATGAAAGACATTAGCGAGTTTTTTGAAAATCTTTCTCAAGAAATGGCGGCTAATTTTGATAAAATCGGCTCGGAAGAATGGGAAAAAGAACAGGGTTACACCGGCATTCCGGTAAAGACCCTTTCCTATTCCGAAGGCCAACTTCGTTCAACGACGGAGATAACGGAAGTTAAACAAGGCGAGCTGGCTGCTTCGCTGTTTGAGCTGCCGACAGGGTTGAAGAAAAAGGATCTGCTCCAGCAGATGCCAACGCGGTAAACGAATGCATCGGGCTTAAAAATGTGTGAAGTCGAATTTGCGCAAATAGATTTTCAGTATCTACAAACTCTGCACACGCAAGTTCGACTTCGCCACAGTCTCTTGCCATTCTCCTCTTCCCTGCCTATATTAGCCTGATC